>CAYYET010000016.1:0-12537 GCA_964471075.1 uncultured Bdellovibrionales bacterium | reverse complement strand
TGCTCTTTCTGCCTGGCTCGTCCTCTATATTATTAATCCTGACCTTATCAAGATAAACCTGAGTAACTTACCGGGTGTAACCTATACCAGTGATCCACCAGCTACTCCTCAGGGCCGCGGGACACTCCCTCCTGAAAGCTCTGTAGAGTTAGCTAAGCAAATTCTTCAGAATGGCAATATTTCCCTTCCTTCCTCAGGAGACTGTAGTAGTCCTACAGGAGTGGTAAGTCCCCGCCGTAATGTCCAAGAAGTCGCTGATGGTAAACGTATGGCTGCGTGCTATGGCTGTGGCAAAATAGGCTACGAGGGGAATAAAGCCTGTGTTGACGATGATCTTCGTCCGAGCGAAACGATGCTTAAAGCTATTTGGACGGTGGGCCAAAGTATGAGCTTTACGATACAAAGTGTTGCTGGAGGGGATCATGCGACCAATTCGAAACATTATACTGGTCAGGCTATTGATATCACTCCCGTTTCCCAAGGATTACTTGATGCCTTCGTAGCCGCTGGAGCGGTGCCTCCGAATGGTAATGCCGCTTCTATGTGTGAGAAAGCCGGGAAAAATGTCGGATGTAACCAAGGTCAAAGCTCAGGGTATCACATTCACCTTATTTTTCCTAACTAAGGGAAAATGGACATAGTATGGCAAAAAAGATTTTTTACTTTTCTTTCGGTTTTTTCGTCTTAGTACTCATTTTTTGGGGTGCTTATAACTTCGCCTTCAAGAATAACGTCAACAGTCCTATTGCTGACCCTTCTAAAAAAGAATTTGAAAAAATGAAGGCTCCGATTCTGCTCTGTTGCAAAGCGATGCACTTTCCAATCCGATTAATGAAAATATCCTCGGTAGCACCGTTGATGACACTGGTAATCTCTACTATTATTCCTCTGATGACCAAACACTGAAGAAAGCCACTCTTGAAGGTCGAAACAAGACCATTCTCATGAGTAACTTACCTGGTGTTGCGAGTCGCGTTCTCTGGTCACCAAAGAAAGATAAGGTGCTTCTATTCTTAAAGCAAAGCAGTGGAGGGATGCTCTGGTATGAGGCCAGCCTTGCAAGCAAGTCATTGGTTCCGTTAAAACCTGAGATGTCTCGTCTTTCCTGGGATAATCTCGGAGAGAAGATTTTTTATCAATATACTGATAGCACAGGGAAGAGAACCCTGAATAGCGCTGACCCTGATGGTAGTAACTGGAAAAAACTGGCCGATCTCGGTAGTAAAGATTTCTTCTTGGCCTCGGTGCCACAAAGTGCTCTGGTTTCTTTCTGGACTAAGCCTCTCTCAACAGAAAAGTCGACACTGGAAACTATTAGCACGGTAGGAGAAAATCGCCATGTACTTTCTTCAGATTTTTTTGGAGGGGATTATCTCTGGTCACCGAGCGGGGAAAACATTCTCGTCAGTGGTAGCACTACTCCCCGGGGCGCCATCTCCCTTTCTCTTCTCGGCAGAGAGGGTGGGGTCGCGAAAAATCTTTCTATCCCCACCCTTCTTTCAAAGGCTACCTGGTCCAAAGATAATCGTACTATTTACTACGCTCTTCCCGGTGCTCTTCCGGAAGGCGCTGTCCTTCCTGATGATTACTTTACTAAGCCTCTTTTTACCAAAGATACTTTTTGGAAAATGGATATCACCACAGGAAAAAAGACTCGGCTACTGGAGCTTAATGAAAATACCCAAGCACTAGATAGTACTGATCTTTTCCTCTCTCCAGAAGAAGATTTTCTTTATTTCACTGATCGAGTCAGTAAAAAACTCTATCGAATAGAACTCTAAACTACTTCTCCTGAAAAGAGGAGTCTTTTTGAATCAACGAAAGGCCGAGAAAGAAGATAAGAAAAAATAAGAAACAAAGATCAGTCTTAAAATAGGGGGTGTCCGTTAGTCCGTACAGGAGTAGCAATACCATAAGAGAAAGGAGGAGTGTAGCCTCTTCCTTTTTTGATACCTGAGAAAGAAGCAGAAAAAAGAAACGAAAGAGCATCAACAGAAACCCTGCTAATCCGAGCATTCCCGTACTCAGAAAGACTGCGAGAAAAATATTATGCGGCTCTGGCACTGCCCATTCCAGATAGGGCGGAAAGTATTTTTGATACGAAAGGTACTCTTCCTGAAAACGGCCTACTCCAATACCAAGCAAGGGATGATCAGCAACAATCTGAAGGGCCGCTTCCCAGATCATTATTCGAGAATGAACTGAAGAACGCTCTCCTCCGGTAGTAAACACTTGCCACTTCTCTGTTCCTCGCTCTAGACCAATAGCTACTATCAGAGCCAACACGAGAAAAAAGCCACCCACCCAAAGAATTCTTTTGGAAATTCTTTTTTGAAAAGCGAAGATACCCAAAAGAAAAACGAGAGAACAAAAAAGAGCAACCCATGTTTCATAAGATCGAGTAAGAAATACGGTCATAAGACCAGCCACTCCTCCGAGTGCAAAAATACCCTTCTGCCACAGAGGATCTTTTTCTTGACGAACCAAAAGAAAGTAACTGGAAAGAAGCACCATAGGCGCCACAAAAACCGCCAAAAAGTTTGGTGAAGAGTACGAGCCAGCAAGCCGGCCATCATAAGTTACGATCCCTTGAAAAAAAAGACTGAGATTTGCTATAGCTACCGCACTCATTACTCCCCACCAAGAAAAAAGTATTCTTTGCCGGCGACTTTCTTGGTGACCGTGACACCCTATGAGAAAACCGAAGAGGAGCGGAAAAAGAAACCAAGACTTCAGCATGCCGAGACCCGTCCAAGAGAAAGGATTCCAGAAAAAAGAAAGGATGCTTCCACCTATAAAGAACATAACTCCAAAAAGAACCCAACGGTCTGGAAAAAAGTTTTTTACTTTCTTTTCTCTTCCGAAAAAAAATGCTCCTAGAGAAAAAATTATAGCGGCTTCCGGAAGATAGATAGGTACACCAAAAAAAATCCCTTTCACCCCTGCAAAGGGTAACAGAAAGAGGGCAGCGATAAGAAATAAAAAAGAGAAACTACTGTGTCTGAGAAAATTCATACCTATAGGATACACCAACTGAAAGGAGGAGCAGAAGAACAGGGAGGACATGAACAGAGAAAAGAGGCGTTTCAAAAAAAGCGTGTCCAAGAAAAACAAAGAGGGAGGAAAGCAGACCAAGCGAAAACCAATGGGAAGGCTCTTTTTTCCAAGAAACAAGCACTTGATAGAAAACAAAGAGAAAAAGCCCTACAAAAAAGAACAGTCCGAGAAGGCCAACTTCTACGGCAATATCCAAAAAGAGATTATGAACATAGATAGGATCTCGGTAGGTCGCGGTCGGTACTACCAAGAGTGGATAATTTCCCAAGCCTACCCCAAAAAAAGGATGTTCCGTAAGGTGTTCCCAAGCCTCTCCAAAAAGACGGAGGCGCTCTCTATTCGATCCATCAGCCTGAGAAAAGCTGGAAAGAAACCTTTCGCCAATAGGGCTCATAAAAACTCCACTGATAAGAAGAACCCCTAAAACAATTACTGCAACAAATTGTTTTCGAGAGAACCTTTTCAATATTCCTGAGCCGAAAAGAAAAAATGAAAAACCAAAAACAAGACCAACGTAACCTCCTCGAGAAAAAGACAAAAGATCAGCAAGAAGAATAACAGAAAAAATACTCCCTTGTACGAAGCGACCATGAGAAGAAGCGCGAAGAAAAAATACGAGAGCCCATGGAGCAGCCATGCCCAGGTAAAAAGCAAACATATGCGGATCAGGAAAAATCCCAGAAGCACGTAACACGGTGACTCCTGACAGATCCACCAAAAGACTTGGATAAGCAGCAACTGATTGTGCAAACGTCTCTCCCAAAAAAAACGGGAGGGTCGTTTGGGTAAGAAAAGTAAATATCCGCTCTACTCCAAAAACAAATTGTGAGAAGAAGAAAACGAGACCCACACTTGCTGCTCCAGCGGCTCCAAGCACAAAGGCTCTCAGTATTCTCAAGACATAGGATGGCTCTTTATGAAAAATAGCGCACAAAACAAAAAAGAGGGGATAGAATGAAAAAAGAAAGGCTGCCTTTCGAAGACCAAAGAGAGGATTCTCAGCCCAGAGCAGCGAAGCCCCCGCTATAGATAAAAATCCTGTGATTAAGAAAAAAGGAAGTATCTCGGGAAGCCAAATCGTACGCTGGAAAAGGGAAGTGGTAAGCCACCAGAAAAAAAGGAGTATTGCTATGAGGCGAATGCTCGAAAGATCTACTCCTTCCACAGGAGAAAGAGCAAACTGAAAAGGAAGAATGAGAAAGAAAAATGAAAGGAAGGAGGGAAGAAGCTTCATAGGGCCTGCTTCAAGAAGTGAAGGATCTTTAGTATCGCATACTCTTTCCGCGAACGATGTTTACGAAAATACGTAAGCTGCGATGCATAAAAATTTCTCTTTTGTTTTTGGTGAGATGAAAAACTTTTTCCTCCTCGATGAAGCAACCGAAAATACTCCTCTCGAATGACAACTATATCATGTTTCTTAGCTCGGAGACATAAATCAACATCTTCAAAATAAAGAAAAAAATCTTTATCAAAACCACCAAGAAGCAAAAATGTTTTTTGAGGAATAAAGAGACCACAGCCACTCACCCAATCTAATGCGTCTCGCGACGTGTCCACCTGCGAAAAGCGTTCTGGGAGAAGATTATGCTCGAGCAGCCGGCCCAGATGCGGAAGCTTACCACCACTAAATCGTTCCGTTTCCCGTGTCTCATCAAGAAGTGTAAAGCCCAAAATAGTCAGCGGACTATGAGAAGCAAAAAACTCCCAGACCCTCACTAAGGCCTGTTCCTGCCAGAGGATATCCGGATTAAGAAAGCCTACTATCTTTCCTTGCGCAGCAAACGCCCCCTGATTAGCCGCTTGTCCAAAGCCAATATTCCCCTCACTCTGCAAAAGCCGAAAGGGGAGGATACGAGAGAGAACAAGAAGGGCCTGGTATTCCTTGGGATCATTATTGACAACAATTACCTCAAAAAAACTTTTGTCTTTTTCCAAAGAAAAAAGGCTTTTTAAAGCCAAAGAAAGCGACCAAAAACTCCGGTAATTAACAAAAATGAGTGAAATAGCAGGGCTAGGCATCATGATAAAACTTTTGATACGCCCGATACACCGCTCGTGCCCCGGCCCTCCCACGTATACGGTCAAGTATATTCTTCATCCTCCGTATTGTACCATATACCAAAAAATAGGGTTTTTGCCAAAAAGAGCCTTGTTTCTCAAAGAAAAGGAGCCCTGAAAGGACTAAGTAATAAAGCTTTCCTTCCTGCTTCTTACTTTGTTCTGCGTGCATCACGTGGGCCTTGGGTACTACCACTACTTGAAATCCTTTTTTTCTGGCCCGCAGAGAATAGTCAGCATCCTCATAATAAAGAAAAAAACGCTCATCTAAGAGTCCAATGGCCTCAAAAACAGCCCGACTAATAAGAAGAGCACAGCCCGTAAGAAACTGACTCTCGTAATAAAGCCTCTTCTGCTCTTTCAAATAGGGAACTACATGAGAAGCTCGCATACGAAAAAAATCAATCTTTCCTTGAGCAAACCAAGGAGTAGAAGAGGGATCTCCAAAAATAAGAGGGCTAAGAAGTCCTATAGAAGAAGAACGGAGAGCTACTTCTACTAAAGCGGTCAGTGCTTCAGGGGTAGTAGTGGCATCATTATTAAAAAGCCAGACAAAGTCTGCACCACGTCCAAAGGCTAAGGCCAGGCCGTCATTCATCCCCCCCGCAAAACCTCGATTAGTTTCATTGCGAAGAAAGAGGTGCTGAGGAAATATTTTTTGTGCCTGCTTAAAAGAAGAGTCATTGGAAGCATTATCAACGACTACAACAAAAAAATGTGGGTAGGTGAGGGTCTCAAGGGAACGAAGACACGAAGTAAGACAGTCTTCTCCATTAAAATTTAAGACGACTATCCCCACCAAAGGCCACCGCGAAGTCATACTTGTTTAAGGAGTAAGAGTTTCAATACGTTCTGCTTCCGATAAAGGAAGTTTCTCCTCTTTTTGGAAAAGGCTCGCTATTTCTTCTGGATGAACGGCTTTCGTTAACCAGAGAAGGATGACATAGGTTGCCACTCCTGCTATTCCTGAAAGAAGAAAGCTGTATGGTTCCACAAAAAAGAGTACGAGTGCCATACCTATACCAGAAAAAAGAATGCGATTCATATTCTCAAAAGAAGGGAGAAAATGAATATGGCGATATGTAAGAAATCCTGTCAAAAATACCACAAAAGCTTCTGTCAAAAGAGAGGTTACCGCTGCGCCCATATACGAATAACGGGGGATAAGGAAAAGATTAAGAACAATATTAAACACTGCAGCAAAGATAAGGGTTTGCATGAGTTTTTTTTGAGCGTTTCCTACTACCAAAAGCATGTTGAAATAATTTCCAAAAAATATCCAGCCGAGCGCAAAGATAAGTACTCGCAGCACCACAGCTGATTCCTGGAAACCATCTCCTGAAACAATGGTCACGATATCTTTCGCTAAAAACCATGTACCAACAATGAGAGGAATAATAATCAGACAGAATACCTTAAAGGTTTTATTAGCAATCTCCTCAAAGCGTACTCGGTTAGTAAAGATAAAACGAGAAAGAAGTGGCAGAATGAGACCCGCAAGCATAGCTGGAAAGAAAATAAGATTTTCCATAATCTTATAGGCCACATTATAAATACCGACGTGCGCATTAGACTGAAGTAGTGACAGTAAAATGGTGTCCATTTTAAAGTACGCGAAGGTAATAATAGCCGTCACGCCCATAGGGAGAGAGTTGTGGAGAAATTGTTTCCAAAAGGTAAAATTAAAATGAAGACGAAAAGAAGTATAGCGACGACTCAGAAAGAAGGCTGTTAGCGCATTAAAAGAAAGTGAGACCAGCAGCGTACAGGCAATCGGAAGAAACCCCCAATCCTCTCGAACGATAAGAACAATCAATCCTACTTGAAGAAGTTTTCCTAAAAATTCCACCATGGCTACCTTGTCCATCGCTAGATTTTTTTGAAACACTCCATTTAACACAAAGGAGAGCGTAGAAAATACCGTAGCAAAAGCAGCAATCAAGATGCCAATTTCTACATCTCGCGAGTAATCGAAAAAGAAAATAACGATGGGCGAGAAAAGGAATAACAAGAATGATGAAATCAATCGCAATGCCACTACGTTCCCCAAAATAACTTCTTCATCTGCTCCTTCACGAGAAATTTCTCGAGCCGTTACTGATCCCAGTCCCAAATCAGCTATAGCCGTAAAAAAAGCAAAAAAGGCGAGTATGGTTGCATACTTTCCAAAGCCTTCTTGTCCTAGATAGCCCGTCATCAAACGTATAGAAAGTAGAGAAAGAGCAACGGTTGAAAATACCTTTAAAAAGGAATTAAGTACTACATTATAGGCAATTTTCCTTGCCAGCACCATACAAAAAAATTACTCAGCAACTTGAGGCTTGGGCCGAACCATAACTTTACGATCCTCTCCGCTTCCCACGCTCTCTGTCATAACACTGCTCTTTTGAGCAAGAAATGCATGGACAATCTTACGCTCATAGGGAAGCATTGGACGCAAAGCGACAGAAATATTATTCTGCAAGGCTTCTTCTAAAGCCTGTAGCGCCTCCTTTTCTAAAAGCTGCCGCTTTTCAGAAAAATAGTTGTTGATATCAACAATAATTTCAAGTTTTTCCTCGAGTTTCTTGCGAGCAATAACACGAGTCAGGTGCTGTAGAGCGGCAAGGTTCATACCGTACTGACCAATGAGAAAATTTTGACCCTCAGAGACCGTGACCGAACAGAGATATCCTTCATGACTCTCTTCCAAAGGAGTCACTGTTACCGTAGCTACGAAGCCCATATGCGCTATAAGATCCGAGACGATCGACTGAATAGTTTGAGTAACGTCGTGTGTCATAGAGTGTTATTCAGACTTAGACTTGAAGATAACCATCTGCTGGAACACCATGAAGAGCGTGGAAAAGAGCCAATACAGAGCCAGAGCGGCCGGAAAAGTAATTCCAATAAAAAAGGTAATGGCCGGGCCCAGATAGAGCATTTGCTTGTTCATTATAGCAGCAAAGTCTGGCTCCTCCGTGGCAGGAGAAGGCTCTTTTGCTTTCTTCTGATTTTGGAAGAGCATCTTGGTCTGATAGTACTGGGCCATCGCAGAAAGAAAGGCTAAAACGTAGTTTGGCTTAGTCAGATCGATAAATTCCAAGAAAAGATGTCGGACCGATCCTGGGTTCATTACAAAAGAATACAGATCAGCAGCATTGATAGTAAACCCTGATTGAGAAATAGTGATAATCACTCGATAAATAGCTATAAGAACAATCAACTGAATGATAAGTGGCAGGCATCCACTCAAGGGATTAGCTTTATGCTCGCGATAAAGCTCCATAATAGCCTTGGTCTGCTGCTCTTTGTCTTCTTTATATTTTTTCTGAAGCTCCTTAATTTTTGGCTGTAATTCCTGCATTTTCTTCTGAGACTCGATTTGCTTGCGTGACAAAGGGATAAAAAGGGTCTTAATTAGAAGAGTCGTTACAATAATAGCCACTCCAAAATCATGCCCCGGAATGATGTCGTAGAAGAACACCAAGAGATTATAAATAGGCTGATAAATAAACGCATGAAAAATAGCGGCCATAGATGGAAAGGTTATTGATTTATGTATTCTACAACGCTTTGGGCTGCCGAAGCAAAGGTGAGAAGGTCTTTTTTGGGCACTTTCTTTACAGTAAAAAATACTACATCAAAGGGGGGGGTTTTTCCAGTGGAAAGAGCCTGAGAGAAGGCCGCTGAAAGGACTCGGCGGATGCGGTTCCGCTCAACGATGTTGGCCACATGCTTCTTGCTCAAGGAAAAGCCCAAACGCACATGAGAAAGGCTATTTTGAGCCATTTTACAGCCTAGAGCGCCAAAAAAAAGGGGCTTTCCACTACGAAACACCCTTTCAAAATCTTCTTTTTTCTGTAAACGGAACGCCTTTTTCAGCATAGGGCTGTTTTTGGCTTATAAAAGGGAAAACTCCCGTATTTTTAGGGAGTTTAGACTGCGGTGAGCTTTTTGCGGCCCTGACGGCGCCGTCTGGTGATCACTGCCTGGCCACCCTTGGTATTCATCCGCTTCAAAAAGCCATGGCGACGAGCTCGTTTGCGGCTTTTTGGCTGATAGGTTTTCTTCGACATACGGAGAAAATATTATCCTTACTAAAATGTCTGTCTAGTGTACCAGAAAAGAAGGAAAAGTCAATCTTTTCCTCTGAATAGGACATTTTCTTACTTATCCACAGCCTATCCACTGTTTTGAGCACTTTCTTCTCTCGTAGAAGAACTCCTCTCATGCTATAATGATTTTCACTGTTGATAACTTTGAAGTTATGTCAAACGAAGAGCTTTGGAAAGCTGTTTTGGGACAAATGGAGCTCTCTATCTCTAAAGCCAACTTTGTCACGTGGTTTAAAAACACCAGCATCCTTCAAAATGAAGGGGGTACCGTGGTTATTGGCGTTCCGAATGGCTTTGCTAAAGAATGGCTTGAAAATAAATATAATCACTATATTCTTAAGGCGCTCCGAAGTCTCGATACTTCTGTACGCGAAATTCGCTGCACCATCGCCCAAGAAAAAAGTGCTTCGCCCTCCATTGATTCCATAAAAAGCGTGGATGCCGTGCAAACATCAAACACGCCTGCCGGCTTTGTACGAAAGAAAATTATTGAAAAGCCTTCTTTTGGAGCAGCTCCTCATACCACGCCCGTCTTTCATGAAACCAATCTTAACAGTCGTTACACGTTCGAAAACTTTATTGTAGCTGAAAATAACGAATTGGCCCGAGCTGCCTGTTACGCTGTCTCTCAAAACCTCGGCTTAGCCTACAATCCTCTTTTTATCTATGGGGGAGTGGGCCTAGGGAAAACACATCTTCTTCAGTCTATTGGGAATGAGGTAATGAAAAACGCTCCAGAAAAGCGTATTAAATACATTACTTCTGAACGTTTTACCACCGAACTCGTTGACGCCATTAAAAATCAGAAAATTGATAAATTCAAGGAATACTACCAACAAATGGATCTCCTTATTATTGATGACGTACAGTTCCTTTCTGGTCGAGAGAAGACTCAGAACGAATTTTTTCATATTTTTAATGCCCTCTACCAAATTAATAAACAAGTAGTTATCTCAAGTGATCGGCCCCCAAAAGCTATTCCTACCCTGGAAGACCGGCTCCGCTCTCGGTTTGAAGGAGGCATGATTACCGATATTAGCCGACCGACCCTGGAAACAAGAATTGCAATTCTCGAGTCAAAACTAGCAGAAAGAGGTTTTATTATTGATGCTCCCGCTATTCGTTTTATTGCTGAAAATGCTTCTCAAAATATTCGGGAACTTGAAGGAGCTCTTAATCGAGTCATTGCCTACTGTGAGTTTCATAAAATGGTTCCTTCTCTTGAAAATACTGAGAAAATTCTTGCCGAACTTATAGAAAATAATAAGAAAAATATTCAAACAGAGGACATCTTTAAGGTTATTAGTGAATTTTATTCAGTCAGTAAAGAAGAGCTTATTAAGAAGGGCCGAAAAAAAGAAGTTGCCCACCCTCGACAGGTGATGATGTTTTTACTTCGTGAGGAACTCAGTCTTCCTTTTTCTACTATTGGTGATCTCCTGGGCGGCCGAGACCACACTACCGTACTTCATGCCTTTGAAAAAATCGCCTCTCAAAAAGAAACTCACACTACTATAAAAGAAGAGCTCCACTCTTTGAAAGAAAAAATATACTACTCCTAATACAGTGGATATCCCTGTATAACCCTAAAAAATACGTGGATACTCCATGAATAAATAGAAAGTATGTGTGTATAAAAACAAATATTCTCTATTTCCTTACAAAGTTATCCCAATAAAATATTTTCCTTCCTTTTAAGAAAAAAGAAAAATCACTTCATTTTAAGGCTAAGAAAAAAGAAAAATCATTGTTATCCAGATATCCACAACTCTAATAAGAATAATAAGATTAAATATATAAAGAAGATTATAATCTCTTAATACTCTCCGTATGAAAGTCACCTGTACCCAAGAAAATTTTTCCCGAGCCCTTTCTTATCTTGATCGAGTAGTAGGAAAGCAAACTACTCTTCCAATACTGAGTAATTTTCTTTTAGAAACTGAGAAAGGACGGTTAAAGATTTCAGCGACGAACCTAGAAATTGGTGTCATTGTTTCTTTGGGGGCAAAAATTGAAAAAGAGGGAAAGATAACTGTTCCCGCAAAGATTCTTACAAATTTTATTTATAATCTTCCCCAGGGAGATGTTTTGGAGCTAGAGGAAGAAAACCAGCATCTAAAGGTAGCGAGCACGAGCTATCAAGTAAGAATTAAAGGAATGGATGGTAAGGATTTTCCTATTATTCCTCAGTATAAAAAAGAGTATCAAGGTGTATTACCTGCCCAGAGCTTTAAAAATGCCCTCTCACGCCTTTTATTTTGTGTAAGTGTGAATGAGGCTCGTCTGGAACTTACTGGCGTGTATATGTCATTTTTTGAAGGGAAACTTCGCATGGCAGCAACGGATAGTTTTCGTTTAGCTGAAGAAGTCTTTTTGAAAGAATCGCTTATTAAAGTAGAGGGGATTTTTAAAGAAAATCAATCCTTAATTATCCCACAAGGAGTTTTACAAGAGCTGGTACGGATTATTACTCCTGAAAGTAAGGAGGTAAGGGTGGCGGTTGAGGAGAATCAGATATTTTTCGATATTGATGGCGTAGAGGTGATTTCTCGGCTTATTAATGGGAAATATCCGGATTATCAACAAATTATTCCTCAGGAGTTTAATCTTCAGGTGGTATTTGCACGAGGAGAACTACAACGAGCAGTAAAAATAGCTGGAGCCCTCTCTTCGTATAGCTCTGGAGAAATTGCGTTGGTTTTTGATGGAGAGAGTAAAACTTGTACCTTACTGTCTCGTTCTCATGAGGTAGGGGAAAATAGGGCGGTTCTTTCGGTGGGGTATAAAACGGGGAGTGAGCAACCTTTGACAATCGTTTTTAATCCGCGCTATGTCCTTGATGGGATTAATGCTCTTTCGAGCGAAAAAATCCTTTTTTGTGCTAATACTGCTACTACCCCAGCTGCTTTTCGAATGTTGAATGAAGAAGAGGAAATACAGGAAGAGTATCTTTATCTGATGATGCCTATTCGAAAATAGAGTATGCGGACTTTAAAGGACCTTCTTCCAAAAAGAGAATATACGAAGTCTTCTTTGGAGGTACGAGGTGAACTTGATGAAAAAACAGTCTTCTATATAGCTAAAAAAGTCTTTGGTGAGGCGTATGGAATGAAAGGAAGTGAAAACATTCTTCCGCTTTCATACAGAGAAAAAAAACTTTTTCTTTCTACTCGAAGCTCCCTCTGGAGTAATGAGGTATGGCTGGAGAGAGAAGCTCTTCGGGAACAAATAAATAACCGCCTCGGAGAAGAGGCGGTTAGGGAAATCAAGATCCAGCGAGTTTAGTAACTTACGGACATGCTTTTACTATCTTCTACTTCGT
>CAYYET010000015.1:0-12621 GCA_964471075.1 uncultured Bdellovibrionales bacterium | reverse complement strand
ATACTTATTTCACAAAAGAAAAATCGCCTGTTGAGGCAATCTTCTTTGAGGTTTTATGATAGCATACTTCCTGCAAAAAATCAAGGTCTTCCCTATTCGTACCGCAGAGCCTCGATAGGACTCAATCGGGCCGCTCGATAGGCTGGATAATAGCCGAAGATAATCCCAATAGCCGCTGAAACAGCAAAGGCCAAAAATACAGAGCTCGAAGAGATTTCGGCATTAATACCAAAAGAGCCCATGAGAAGGGATATGCCGAATCCCAACAGTATTCCTAGTACACCTCCAAAAAACGTGAGGGCAATAGCTTCACAGAGAAATTGAGCCTGAATGTCTTTTTTCTTGGCACCAATCGCTTTCCGCAGTCCGATTTCACGCGTTCGTTCGGTCACAGTAGTCAGCATCATATTCATAATACCGATCCCTCCCACTACCAACGAAATGCCGGCCACTGCCCCAAGCAGCGTGGTAAAAGTTGAGGTGACGCTAGAGGCTGTTGAGATAATATCTGCTTGGTTCATGACCCGAAAATCAGCTTCTTCGTCCGTTTTGATACTGTGAGCCTTTCTCAAAAATTCGGTTACCTGTTCTCCAGTTACTGTCATATCAGCCCCACTTTTGACCTGGATATTGATCGCTGAAAGGTATTGATCGCCGGAAAAGAATTGCCGGGCCGTACTCAATGGGACATATACAAAGTCGTCAGAGCTCCCAAAACCCGTACCACCACGAGACACTGATACCCCAACAATCGTAAAATCCATACCGCCCACTCGGATCTTTTTCCCTACCACATTGACACCCGTGCCAAAGAGCTCGGTACTAATATCTGGACCAATAAATGCCACCTTCGCCAGAGCGCGATCCTGATCAGTGGTGATAAAAGAACCTTCCGCTACCGAGACATTTCGCACCGTTGCATACTCAGCCGTCACTCCTGTTACGGAGGTATTCACATTCTTTCCAGAGGCTACTACCTGTTTGCGTCCCGCAGAAATTTCTGGTGCAATTTTTTCAAGAGTAGTGAGGCCCCTTAATGTTTCTACATCAGCCTGCGTCAGTGATTGAGCTGATCCCTGAGCACCACGCACTTCACTTCCCGGCCCCTGCTGCGAGCCAGGACGCACCATCAGAAGATTTGAACCAATCGCCTGAATGTTTGCCTGGATAGCTGCTTGTGCCCCTTTGCCAATAGCTACCATAGCAATGACTGACCCAATACCAATGACAATACCCAAGACCGTAAGACCAGAGCGTACCTTGTTTACGGTGAGGGCTGTATAGATTTCTTCAAGAAAGTCAGCAAAATTCATAAGGCTTTAAGATTTTTGTACGGTTTCATCACTCACCAAAACACCATCACGAATAAAAAGGATACGATCAGCATACTCGGCGACTTCCCGTTCATGCGTGATCAAGACAATAGTATGTCCTTTTTCACGGTTGAGTCGCTCAAACGTTTCGAGCACCATCTCTCCAGTCTTGGTATCAAGGTTACCAGTTGGTTCATCCGCCAAGATAAGCGACGGCTGATTAACAAGCGCTCGAGCAATAGCGACGCGCTGTATCTGACCTCCTGAAAGTTGATTAGAGTGATGCAAAAACCGATCTTCTGGAAAGGCTACCGAGAGAAGCGCCTCCTTTACTCGTACTTCACGCTCTTCTTTTGGAGTCTTGCCATACAGAAGCGGCAAAAGCACATTGCGAAACACACTCGTTCGAGGCAGGAGATTAAAGGCCTGAAAGACAAAGCCGATTTTTTTTCGACGAATATCTGCCAACTCATCATCAGAGAGTTTCGCAATGTTTTTCCCATCTAAAAGATAGGAACCAGTCGTGGGACTATCGAGCGCTCCCAAAATATGCATGAGGGTTGATTTTCCTGAACCAGACGGTCCCATGATCGAAACAAATTCTCCGTCTTTAATAGTAAAAGAAATGCCCTTGAGGACAACCGTTTCCTGCCCTCCATTCATGTAGGACTTGGTAATATTCCGACATTCAATCATACTGTTCCCTTAGCGATTTGTCCGCGTATTGCCACGAAAGAGCGAGTTCAAAATATTTCCTTGACTCCGACTCTGGCTATTTCCTGCAGATCCAGTAGAGGTGGTCGTGTTACCAGAGACTTGAACTACATCTTTTTCACTGAGTCCGCTGACAATCTCAGTGACCGTATTATCGGTCATGCCAGTTTCTACCGTTTTCTTTTCTCCTGAAGACAAAATTACAAGTGTTTTATCACCCTGAGAAGTCAGAGCACTATTAGGAACAACCAGAACATTCTTCTTCTCTGTCACCGTAATTTCCGCTGTCATACTCATACCTGGTTTGAGCGTCTCTGGTTGGTCATCAAGCGTAATTTCTGCACCATAGGAAACTACTCCAGAACTGGTGGTGCCAATCGTATCAAGCTTTGATACTGTACCAGAAACCTGGAGATCCGGGATGGCATTAAAAGTTAATGCTGCCTTGTCTCCTACTTTTACTTTAGCGGCATCAACTTCATTAAGAGAAATAACCGCTTTCATTTCCTTAGTAATCACTGAGGCAATCACCGTTTCATTGGAAAGCGAGTCTCCTCCTTCGACCGAAAGACCCGTTACAATACCGTCAAAAGGAGCGCGAATAGTGTAATCAGAAAGGGTCTCCTCTGCATCTTCTAGGGAAATACGACTCTGTGAGACGGCTATCTCCTGAAGCTGCCTCGTACGACGATCATCATCTGTTTCTGTATCGTAGGTATCTTTTGTCTGCTTCAATTTTATCTCAGCAGAAGCCAGGCTTAAACGAGCTTGAGCAACATTTCTGGCTACATCGCTACTATCAAGCACGGCAATGACTTGACCCTTTTTGACTTCCTGATCATTTTTCACCGGTACCGAAAGAATATCAACACCATCCCCGGCGCGCACTGACTTCAAATCCACTTGGGAATTGGCTTCTATCTGGCCACTCCCTGAAACCACGACCCGTACATCTTGGCGAGATACAGGAACATTTCGCGTCTCTACTGAAACGACTGGCGTTTCTTGTTGAAAAAAGGAGGTATAGATACCATAACCGGCAACCAGGAGAACGATAAGAGAAACTATCCTATGCTCGTTTATCCAATGGAAAAAAGATTTCATGAGATATTCAATTAATTTGATTTATCCTTCTGAAACACTCGAATAAGATGAGCATCAATAACACCGTTGTCTTGAGGTTTTCCAATAACAACAATCTTGTTTCCCGTCATCAGATTGCTAAGAGTGAGTGTTTCTTTTCCTCGATTAATAATCGTTGCGTCACTCACATGCACCGTACTTTCCTGATTATTACGATCTTTGATAATAAGACTGTCACCAGAAATAGAAAGAATTTCCCCACTTAAGCCGTGAGGATTCCGCATCCCCTTTTCTCCTGCAGGATCCATCATAGAACCCATCGTTGGTACGGGCCGATCATCAGGCAGCCCCAAGAAGTTGCGTTCATAATTTGCGCCGAAGCTACTGGAAAATAAAGCCTTGTGAAAACCAACCTGGAGACCAGCGGCAAAACCTACCAAGGCGACAAACAGTACTCCACAACTAATAGCGGCGACCTTAAAATATTTTGATTCTGTGAGGCGTTGTAATGACATATTCGTAAAATTATTTAGTGAGCAAAGACCGAAGGAAACATTTTTGTATTACGTTCAGGAAGAGCAAGGAGCAAACTGAGAGACCAGAAAAAGATGGTGAGCGGAGCAAAGAGCACAAGCAGTGGCAGGAGTGGCAGGGTTTCTAAGAGAGAGTACCCGAATTCTCCAAAAGAACGAACAACGAAATCCATGTCAGAAAAAAGTAGGGTCATGAGAGTCCAAAAATCAGATTGAAGCAGTGATTCCCCGTATTCCATCCCTCCAAAAAGAAGAAGTGCTCCAGAAAGTATCATTCCTACAAGAGAGAACCGACGATGAGCTGCCGTCCTTTGCTCCCCAGCCAGAGCCACAGCAGCCAAAATTCGATCTCGCAAAAAAGGACGAGGAGTCGCCAGAGTGAGGTTTTTGAAGAGTGAAGAGATAATGGCCATAGAGATATATTCCTTACCTATTACGAAAAAGTGAGAATTTTAGACGCGTTCCTCAAGAAAAGCTTCTTTCAAACGCTTGAGAGCCCGCTGATGCCGGCTCTTTATCGTGTTGTACGGTTCATGAAGAATGGTAGCCACTTCATGCAGTGAAAAGTCTTCTTGGTAACGCAGTCGAAGAAGTACTCGGTACCGCTCAGGGAGAACTGAGAGCTTTTCTTCCAATGCCTCTGCGGTAGCCTCGCGATCCAAGATATCTTCTGGATGTTCATGTTCTCCTGGCGTATTTTCCAGAGCATTCTCCCCTTCGTCATTCTCAAACACAGAAAACGGCAGTGTTTTTTTCTTCTTAAGAAAATCATATGCCGTATTCTTGGCAATAGCAAAAAGCCAGGTTTTGAAGCTTTTTTCCTGATCAAAACGACTGAGGTGTTTCCAGGCCTTAACAAAAGATTCCTGAACAATATCCTCTGCCGCTTCCCGATCACCTACAAACTGCAAAACGAAGTGGTAGAGATGATTCATATATCTATCAACCAACACCGAAAAAGCTGTCTCATCACCAGTTCTGTAGGCTGCTATCACCTGTTCATCGGAATGTTCATTCATAAAACAAAGGCTTCTTCTCTCATTTTACACCTCTTTCAAACAGGAACGAACACTCTAAACAACAAAAAATCCCCTCTGTGGGTATACTCTGTATACGATAGATACTCCCCAAAGGACGCAAAAGGCCTACGACTTTGCCGCAGGCCTTTTTACCTTTTTTCTAGTACGAGCGTTTCCGACGGAAGACAAATATCATCGCTATCACCAGAAGAAGTGCCAGCCCCGCAAAGGCCCCCCATACCCAAAGTGGTAGCGGATCTTTTTCCGCTCTAATGACCAACATTTCTGCTTTGACCGGTCCATCACCAGTCTCTGCTCCTTGAACCTCAATACTCTTTTCAATTTCTTCTCCGGCATACGCGAAGAGGAGGCGATGTTCACCAGTTGGCACATTATTAAATGTCACAATACCCTGATCATCAGTCATAGAGGTACGCGGCTCAGAATGAAGAGTAATAGGAACATATGAGAGTGGCTTATCGTCATTGTCGACAATTTGGAATTTTACTTCCTTAATATATTGCTGCCCACTTTCGGTAAAGATTTCCGTATCATATTCTTTTGCCACTTCTTTCTGAGTATCTTGAGAAAGATCCTTGTTTGCATCCGGAGACGTTACCACTGGCTTCGATTCTTCTCCTGAAGATGGGGTGTCTGAAGAAGTATCTGTGGCAGGAGGAGTTACCGGAGGAGTAGAATCCGTATCCGTAGCCTCTTCACTCTGACCAGTACTTTCGGATGATTCCGATTTTGCCGTCGTTACACTATACGTTTTGGAACTATCATCACTGTCGTACTCATCTTCAGAATGTACTCGGAAATAATAACGTGTATTCGAGGCGAGCTCCTTGATAGTCATTTCATGCTTCTTTTCATTGTCACTATCTGTCTTTTCTTCTCGGAGATTGCGGTTCGTCCCATAGCGAACCTGAGAATCAGCCTCGTTATTTGTTTTCCATTTAACCGTCAATGTAGTGTCTGTGACAGAATACTCGACATCAGATACTTCAAGTTTCTCATGATCGTCTCCATTATCAGATGAATCCTCTGCGGCCGTAGTGAAATTCCATGTCGTACTATCGTTGATACCAGCATAGCTATTGCCTGCTCCATCATCAAAAGCGGTGACATCTATTTGAACATAATAACCGGTACTATACAAAAGATCAGCACTGGGGTTGATAGTAATGGTATCCGTACCAGTTCCCGTTACCTGACCTGAAGTAACATCAATTGTTTCAACAACTGAATCATCACTATTCTTCTTGAGCACAATATTCCCCGTCTCGACATCAACCGTTTCGGTAAAGGTGATCACCAGATCCGAGGTAATAGCTGCGTCAAAGGCATTATCCGATGGAGACAAACTGGAGACACTTGGATCCGTTGTATCAACATCTGTGGTAAAGTTCCAGCTCGTGGTGTCAGAAATTCCTGCATAGCTGTTGCCAGCCACATCGTCGAAAGCAGTCGCATCTACTTGGACGTAGTAGTCAACTACACTACCGAGTGTGACGCTTGGATTAATAGTAATGGTGCTACTGCCACTACCGGTCACACGAGCACCCGTAACACTGATCGCTTCAACAGTTGAATCATCAGAAGACTTTTTGATAGTCACATTGCCCGTACCTACTACGACTGCCGCATCAAAGGTCATGACTAAATTAGCAGTAGGAGACACTCCTGTCGCTCCATCAGTTGGTGAAAGACTGGAAACGGTCGGATTAGTCGTATCAATTATCAAAGCTTTGTTCGCTGCTAGATTGGTAGCAGGCGTGAAATCACTCATGGCATTACTCGATTGATCGGCAATAGTACCGGAGATAGAATTTGTTGTCAGATCAGAAGAGGTATCGCCACTTTGTACGGTATAGTCACACGTTCCAGTAGTAGCGTTGGTTACCGTAAAGGTACAGGTACGATCAGTAGTACCAGTTTCAAGGGTCACCGTGACATTGCCTGTACTGGTCACTGCTTCAGAGAAGGTGACATCGATATCAATGACGGCACCAACCGTGTAACTGCCATTGGCTTTGTCGGAAGAAACGGAAAGAATCGTCGGGGCGGTACTATCAGCAGTCGTAAAGTTCCAGGTAGTGGTATCCGAAATTCCAGCGTAGCTATTACCAGCCACGTCATCGAAAGCCGTGGCCGCTACCTGAACATAATATCCAGTGGAACTTCCCAGAGTTACTGAAGGGTCAATGGTAATAGCACTCGTACCCGTACCAGTCACCTGGCCACTTGTCACAGCAATCGTTTCAACGGTTGAATTATCAGAAGATTTTTTAATGGTAATGTTGCCTGTTTGTACGGTTACGGCAGCATCAAAGTTCATAACCAAGTTAGCAGTCGCTGAAATACCGGTCGCGTTGTCTGCCGGAGAGAAGCTCGAAATAGAAGGGTTGGCGGTATCAATCACCAGGGCTTTGTTGGCAGCCAAAGTCGTACCTGGCGTAAAGTTCACCATAGTGTTACTGGACTGGTCATTGATCGTTCCCGAAATATTGTTAGTTGTGAGATCTGACGACGTGTCCCCTGTTTGGACCGTGTAGTTACAGGTGCCAGTAGCTGAGTTACTCACCGTAAAGGTACAGGTACGATCGGTAGTGCCTGTTTCCAAAGTGACGGTAACATTACCTGTAGAAGTAACAGCCTCAGAGAATGTCACATCGATATCGATCACTTCCCCTACGGTGTAGGAACCGTTGGCTTTGTCGGAAGAGACCGAAAGGATAGTAGGAGGCGTTGTATCAGTAGTCGCAGTGGTAAAGTTCCAGCTAGTAGTATCGGAAATGCCGGCATAGCTATTGCCAGCCACATCATCGAAAGCCGTGGCATCTACCTGAACGTAGTAATCAGTGAGCCCAGCCAGAGTCACGCTTGGATTAACAGTAATAGTACTGGTACCGGTACCGGTTACCTGAAGACCGGTTACACTAATAGCTTCAACCGTAGAATCATCGGAAGATTTCTTAATAGTCACATTACCTGTACCGACATTAACGGCTGCATCAAAGGTAAGAATCAGGTTAGCACCAGTAGACACCCCTGTCGCTCCATCGGTTGGTGAAAGGCTCGAAACAGTCGGATTGGTGGTATCAATCACCAGCGCTTTGTTGGCAGCCAGGTTCGTAGCCGGAGTAAAGTTACTCATGGCATTACTTGCTTGGTCAGCAATGGTACCTGAAATACTGTTGGTCGTCAGATCTGAAGACGTATCCCCACTTTGTACAGTATAGTTACAAGTTCCAGTCGTCGCGTTACTCACCGTAAAAGTACAGGTGCGGTCGGTAGTACCGGTTTCAAGGGTCACCGTCACGTTTCCAGTGGAAGTAACGGCTTCAGAGAAAGTAACATCGATGTCGATGATTTCCCCTACGGTGTAACTGCCATTAGCCTTATCGGAAGAAACGGAAAGAATCGTCGGGGCGGTACTATCAGCAGTCGTAAAGTTCCAACTGGTAGTATTGGCAATTCCCGCGTAGCTGTTTCCCGCCACATCATCAAAGGCCGTGGCAGCTACCTGAACATAGTAGGCCGTAGAACTTCCCAAGGTCACTGAGGGATCAATAGTAATAATAGAAGTTCCGCTACCTGTTACCTGACCAGAACCAACGGCAATTGCTTCAACAGTGGAATTATCAGAAGCCAATTTAATAGTGATATTGCCTGTTCCTACTACGACAGCTGCATCAAACGTCATGACAAGATTAGCAGTTGCTGAAACACCAGTTGCATTATCAGCTGGAGACAAAGTGGAAACAGTCGGATTAGTGGTGTCAATCACCAAAGCCTTGTTCGCTGCTAGATTGGTAGCAGGTGTGAAATCAACCATCGCATTACTCGACTGATCATTGATCGTTCCTGAAATGCTATTCGTGGTCAGATCAGAGCTCGTGTCACCAGATTGGACCGTGTAATTACAGGTCCCAGTAGTTGAGTTACTCACCGTAAAGGTACAGGTACGATCGGTAGTGCCTGTTTCGAGAGTGACAGTGACATTACCTGTACTGGTCACTGCCTCCGAAAAGGTAACATCAATGTCGATGACTTCCCCTACCGTGTAGCTACCATTCGCCTTGTCGGAGGAAACATTGGTAATCGTTGGAGGAGTACTATCTACAGCAACTGTGGTAAAATTCCAGCTCGTGGTATTAGAAATTCCCGCGTAGCTATTACCGGCTACATCATCGAAAGCAGTGGAAGCTACTTGGA
Source organism: uncultured Bdellovibrionales bacterium (assembly GCA_964471075.1). Lineage (GTDB taxonomy): Bacteria > Patescibacteriota > Minisyncoccia > Moranbacterales > UBA1568 > UBA1568. The sequence goes on along the minus strand of CAYYET010000015.1, from coordinate 3,738 downwards.
CATAATAATCAGTAGAACCCGAAAGAGTCACGCTCGGATTAATAGTAATGGTACTGGTACCTCCTCCCGTAACCTGACCCGAACCAACGGCAATTGCTTCCACGGTAGAGTTGTCAGAAGCTAATTTAATAGTGATATTTCCTGTTCCGACTACTACTGCCGCATCAAAGGTCATAACAAGATTAGCGGTCGTAGACACCCCTGTTGCTCCATCGGTTGGTGAAAGGCTCGAAACAGTCGGATTGGTGGTATCAATCACCAGCGCTTTGTTGGCAGCCAGGTTCGTAGCCGGAGTAAAGTTACTCATGGCATTACTTGCTTGGTCAGCAATGGTACCTGAAATACTATTGGTAGTCAGATCAGATGATGTGTCACCAGATTGAACCGTGTAGTTACAAGTACCAGTCGTGCTATTGGTCACCGTAAACGTACAAGTGCGGTCCGTAGCACCTGTTTCCAAAGTAACCGTGACGTTACCTGTGCTGGTAACGGCTTCGGAGAACGTGACATCGATATCAATGACTTCCCCAACCGTATAGGAGCCGTTGGTTTTGTCAGAAGAGACATTGGTAATGGTGGGGGCGGTAGTATCGGTGCCATTAATGGTCATGAGACAACCTGTCCACCAACAGGTATTATCATCAATAAAATCATGAAGAGCATTAAATTTTTCATAGTCAGTAGGGGTATCGGTAGAATATTGATACGAACCCCACATACCATACTTACTCCAACTTCCAATATCAGTAAATTGTGAGAAGACTTTTCCACCAGCTGATTTCCAGTTCTCAAGCTCTGTAATATAGGCATCGTACATGCGCGGATCATTGTTCGCCTGGATATACAAATTCGTTACTAAATTAGTAGAATCACGATGTTCTTCGTCCACTAGATGTTGCCCTCCTTCATAAGAGATCATGTCTATTCCATATGCATCCGCCACAACCTTATTATCAGTCATCCAAGTATGAGACTCTTCGAGGTATCCATTAACAGCGTCAGACGGCGCCCCAGGAACATTGCTCGTTGAGGTAGTTAGGGCGTAGAACAGGTTATCCAATGCATTATCTGGATCATTCGTTACCCAGTCATAGGCAGCATCATCAAGTCCAGCGTCTTCACCAGGATCGTATCCTCGATCACCACCAAAATAGGGGGCAATAGCCAGGGCATCAATACCATGCGTTCCAGCACAGTCCCCTCCTGATCCTGTCCAAAGCGGACAAGAAAGAATTTCATTATCATTTACCCAAGACCCTGAGGCTTGACCCCCCATAACACACACTACTCGATCGGAGTCTACACCCCATTCGGCTTTCCAAATATCACAGGTTTCAGCGGTTCGTTTCCCAAGATAATTCCAGGCTCGTTCCCACTGCTGTCCACCCCAACCCAATGCTGCTCCTGCAGCAGCTGCATCAAGATACTGTTGAAAGCCAGAGTTCCACACTTCATTGGACCATTCAACATAAATTTTTCGATCGGTATCCAAAAGAGAATGTGCTAAATCAGCAAACTGAGTAATATAAGCATCATTAGCTTTGTGTGGCATATTCACCCAAGGATCAGCATGAAGCGTATTCGCCAGATCCATCATAGTCTCTACTGGAGCACCACCCTGCACCCCATTATCGTGATCTGGAGCATATGAAACATCATTTACCTGAGTACGCTCGGACCAATTTTGAGTAAGGCTTCCGTTGGTTGCCATCCAATCCATAAAACGAATCTCTCGGTATTTTTTTGTGGCGTCAAGAAATTCAGGAGTGAACCGACTACCAGTATTATAGGCCGCTTCATCCGATTCCCGCATCACAGCAATATTACGAATGTATTCTCCATTATTATTAGGATCAGTAGCAGTAATATCTATTAAAACACCTAGATTGGTCGTGCTATTAATATCAATCACATCTCGGCCAGGTGCGGATAGTCCATTATTTTTAACTCCATCCCATTCATAAGTAAGGGTCCCTTCGCCATCATAGAGAACAACATACCGACCACCGGGATAGTTCCCTTCTCTTCCATTGAAAATAGCACGTCCGACTTTAATAAAGTTACCTCCAGATAAAGGTGTCAAAGTTACCGGCCAGCCATTACTGTCCACATCAATATATTGTTGCTGCCCAGTATCCCAGCCACTACTTCCAAACGTATACCAGAAAGCTGTAGAAGTCTTGAAGCTATTAATAAAAGGATTGCCTCCCATATAATAGGCAAGCCCTTCAAGCCCTACTCCAAGTGGCGAAGCGTCATTATCCCCTACGGTCACTCCACCACTGGTATTAATAACGATAGCCTTATTCGCACCGAGTGAGCCACTCGCTCCTGGTGAAGGGAGAGTCAAAGTAGCATCAACGCCACTGTGCTTGATGGTGCCACCATTAAGCTCCAAGGCTGAAGTAGAGGCATAGTCCAGATCAGAAGAACTATCCCCTGCTTGAACAATATAAGAGTTGAAGTACAAGGTGGTACCACCTGAACCTTCATAATAAGAGGCATACCGGTCAGTCGTTCCGGTTTCCAGAAGAATACGAGGCGTTCCTGTTACTGTAACCGTCTGGCTAAACGTAATAGCAATAGGACTGACAGGATAGCCAGCGTGATAAGTACCATTAGCCGCCGAGGTAGTGACATTGGTTACGGTGGCTGCCAAAACAGAAGAGGCTCCTCCAAATAAGCCAAAAGTAGCAACAACCAGTACGAGATATTTACGGACCAATGGTAAAAAGTAATTCATTTTCTGGAATATCATTCTTTTGTTTTTTTCAGAAACTGACAATAGAAAAAGGGAAGGAGGGAAAATTTCCCTGCAAAAGCAGTATACCGTATTTTTAAGAGAAAAAACAGTCCAGAAAAACAAAAAAGCAGCCCGTAGGCTGCTTTTTATTGGCGATATCCTTAGGAAAGGTGTGCACTAACCAGTTTGGTCATTTCAAACATTGAAACTTCAGCTTTGCCATCAAAAACAGGCTTCAGTTTGTCATCAGCTAAAATATTACGCTTGTTAGCTGGATTCTGAAGATTATGTTCCTTAATGTAGGCCCAGATCTTCTTCGTCACTTCAGAACGAGGCATAGGGCCCGCTCCAACCACTTCCGCCAGCACTGCATCAACATTCATAGGCTTCATGAATGCCGCATTCGTCTTCGCCATAAATTCTTATTATAAATTATACCCCTCTATTATAGCGCTTTTTCAAGGGAAAATCAAGGGATAAGATAAATCTACTCCTTCTAACCACCCTTTAAGGCCTCCTTCAACTCTAAGAGAAAAGAAAAACCCACCAATGTTTTGGCGGGTGAAGGGTGTTTACTTTGACAGAAATTCCACCATATGACCAGGATCGTACTCCATGCCACGATAAAAAGGCTGGTAACTCGCCCCCTGAGCAGCCATCAACATGGTGTTGATGGCCACCTTGAAGGCTGTTTCCCTCTCAGTGGTATTGAGCACCTCGATGATCAGAGCGAAGTAGGCAGGCTGGTAATCGTGTCGGAGCGAATCCTGCGACACTCCTGGGAAAGGATGTTCGGCTCGTTCCTTCAGAAGATCCTGCCATGGGAAATTTTGCCGATCTTCTATCCGAGCAGCGCTTCTCTTGTAATGAGCCAGCTGCACTCTCGAAAAGAAGGTTTCGATCACTCCTCCGTAGAGGTTGAGTGCCACTCGATCAGGCGTGGGAACAGTCATAAGTCCTCCTCAAGACTTCAGTGGGTGGGAAAAGAACAGACA
>CAYYET010000014.1:0-13303 GCA_964471075.1 uncultured Bdellovibrionales bacterium | reverse complement strand
CGCTCTTCCGCATTGAGGGCTTTCTCATTATCAAAAGAGGTTAGAACCAAACTTTTGCCACAAAGACGAGTACCATAACAACGGCCAGTATCAGTTTCAGTACGGTGCCCGCCAAAAACCCAAGTACACTGCCGATTCCTGCTTGAAGTGCCTGATCGGCTTTTTTCTTCCCAAAAAAATATTCTCCTGCTACCGCTCCCAAGAAGAGCCCAAGGAAAAGTCCGGGCAAACTCAAAATTGCCAACCCAACCATACCTCCTAGAACAGAACCCCAGATACCGTAGCGCGTTGCTCCAAAACGCTTAGCACCGTAGAGGCTCGCCAAAAGATCCAAGACGAAAGAAAGTCCTGCAGCTAATCCCAAAAGTATCAAGGTAGTCAGGCCAATCGTCCCTATTCCAAAATATAACGTATAGAGAAGAATACCACCGAATACCAATCCTACTCCTGGTAGTACCGGCACGATAGTGCCAATCAAGCCAATAAAAATAAGCACCCACGTTCCGACTACGACAAGTGTTTCCATAATGTTTTTTTTACTTTTTACGCCACCAGGACGGATATTCTCCGTGACGGAAGCACAGCATATCAAAGAGGGCCATGAGAGCAATAGCCCACGGAGCAAAAGCTATGAGGGTATCTGATCCCGAATGCGAACGACTATCTATAAAAGAAAAAATGATTCCAGCTACTCCAAAAAGGATCAACGTTACTCCCCAGCCACGACGGCTGACTGGATAGTAAAAAGCAAACCATTTGAAAAATCGAGCCGGTTTAAACCAGTAACGTTCTGCCATACCTTAGAGTATCTCACGTACGTAATCCACTGCCTTCTGGGGCGTAGTGAGAGATTTAACAAGATAGAAACTCGTTTCAAACTTCCCGACTTGCTTGTAGGCATCCTCGTTATCAATATTGGTTAAAACAATAATCGGAATCTTCATCAATTCTGGATCTTGGTGCAGCTCTCTCAAGACCTCGACTCCCGTTTTGACCGGCATTTGAAGATCAAGCAAGATCACATCCGGCTTTTCAGTACGAATCACTTTCAATCCCTCTTCACCATCAGAACCTAATACAACATCAAATCCCTGTTCGTGAAACTTTCTCATATAAATCTCACGCAGATCAGGATCGTCGTCGATGATACACACTTTTTTCTTTGGCCACAGTTCTTCCATAAAAAAATTTTAGTTTCCCCAAAAGTCCTCATCTCTCTCAAAACGTGCCCGCCAGGCAATAAAATTAATGAAAAAATACAGTAATACCGTAATTGTCAGGAGAGCAAGATGTCGATCATGGTTGAGAGCTGCCTGATCTACCAAAAAATACGTCATAACAAACGCCAAGAGCGGCAATACCACATCTACCCAGCCATTGCCCGGGGCTTCTGATAAACGCACATATTTTTCCAGAAGTTCCCAGAGCAGTGCTAACACCAGCGTTCCTAAAAATACGTACCCTGCCGGCCACTCAAAAGAAATAGCTGCTAAAGCGGTCACAATACCAAACATAAAATGAGGCACCGACCACCAGTCAAAGAGCTTTTTCGCGTCAAAGAGTTCTTTTTGAATTTCTTTTTGCAACCGCTTCATACTTTCTTATTGCCATGTCCCGAGGATAAAACCAAAAACAACGAAAGAGACGAGCTGATAGCCCGCAGAAAGAGCAAACAACAACAGCTTCTTCTGATTAGACTGCATATTCCACATCGAAAGTCCGGCCACTGTTGGCATCACAAAACCAAGCCAAATCCATACCGCACTTTCTACTCCCGAAACATCCTTCCAGCCTCCGATAAAGTGAGCCAAGATATAGATCTGGAGAAGCGAGAGCACAAACTGAATAGCATACAGCGGTCCAGCACCCTTTTGCATAGCCTCCCGACAATCTACGTCATCAGGTGATACGCCGTTCAGTTCCATCCACTTTTTGCCGAAGAGCGGCCCATACCAAATACCTCCAATAACCATAGACAACACAGCGCACACCCCTATGGCCACATAGTTCACTTCCATATTTTTATGTTATCAACACTTATTTTACTGAAAGCGTAAACGAAAGATACGATCATCGTCTTTGACCGGTTTACCACGGCCATCACGATTAGAAGTAGTGAAATAGATATATCCGTCTGGCCCTTCCATGACTTCACGGATACGACCAAAATCTACTTCCTGTAGCTTCTCATAGTATACCACGCGTTTAGGATCGTTTGGATCAAGTACCAGACGCATCAGCCCTTCGCCTTTCAGTGCTCCAAAAAAGAGATTATCTCGCCACGGAGAAAATTGACGACCAGAATAAATAAGGAGTGACGCAGGAGCTTCTGCAGGAGTAAAGACTATAAGGGGCGCCACCGTACCCTCTTTCTTTTCTTCATGAGAAACGAGTGGCCAACCATAATTACTTCCCTTTTCAATGAGATTGACTTCATCACCTCCGCCAGGACCGTCAAAGCCAGAAGGTCCATGCTCTGTTTCATAGAGAAAGCCATTATCTGGATGCCACGCCAAACCCTGCGGATTGCGATGGCCATAACTCCACACGGGACTATCCGGAAAAGGATTATCACTGGGAATACTGCCATCTCGGTTGAGCCGCAAGATTTTTCCCCCAAGAGACTTCTTATCCTGAGCCAGATTTTTATCAGTAGCATCGCCGGTACTGACATAGAGTTTTCCGTCAGGACCAAAAGCTACCCGTGAGCCAGCATGGTAACGCGCCGCCGGAATATTATCCAGGAGGATGGCTGCATCAGCGAGAGTAGTATCTGCATCACGAAAGCGCATAACTCGATCAACAATACCAGCATCTTTTGGTACAGCTACTACTAGATACAGTAAGTGATTCTGGGGATACTCAGGATCCAGAGTCATCGAAAGCAATCCTTCCTCTCCGGTTTCCGAAACTTCTTGGAACACGTAGAGTGGTTCAGAAAGAAGCTTGCCATTTTCAACGACACGGATTTTTCCTGGCCGCTCAGTCACCAGCATTCGCTCAGGCGAGGTAAAAACAATACTCCAGGGCGTATCTAGTTCCGTCGCTACTGTTTCTACCACCACTTTCCGATTCGCAGTTTCGTCTTCCGATGGTGGTGACGTGACTTTTTCCGCTCTTTTTTCTGGTGAAACACCGACTCCTTCACCCCGCGGTACCGAAGACTGAAAAAGATTCAGACGTTGCTCAATAAACCATGCTAGTGTCCCCAGAGCCCCGAGTACCACGATGAGAAGAAAAAACTTTTTCATATTTTTCTTCTTACAAACGTATCTCTAAACACCAGGATTTTCTGGCATCTGACTCATGTCCATGTAGAAAAACTCCCAGACATGACCATCGAGATCCTGAAGAGCCCGACTATACATAAAGCCTCGATCTTGCGGTTCTCGGGCCTCAGTGCCGCCAGCCGCTAGACCTTTTTCCAAAAACTCGTCTACCTCTTCACGACTTTCCACAGAAAGTGCGTTCAATACTTCCACCTTTTGAGTCGCATCAACAATTTCCTTGGTGGTAAAGGTCTGAAAGAACGACTCCACCAAAAGCATTACGTAGAGATTTTCACCAATTACCATACAGGTCGCATTTTCGTCCGTAAACTGCTCATTAAACGTAAACCCAAGCTTGCCAAAGAATTCCCTGGTCGCATTGAGGTCACGAATCGGCAAGTTCACAAAAATCTGCTTAACCATACGCGTGTTCTTAAAAACCAATCATTTATTACCATCTACCAAGACTTCGAAACCACCATAAGCCATACGCTTCATATCGAACGGCATCGGCTTGCTCTCCCAGTGTTCTGGACTCATCGCTGGATCATTCATCACCTTGGCATTGACCTGATCGCGATGTTTGCGAGACTTGAAAACAACAAAAGAAAAAATAATCACTTCTCCCCGCTTGAGATTGGTCATCTTGGGAAACATCGGCGTCATACCCATCATTTTGGGACGGATATCCTCACTGACACATTCTTTGTAATCCAGTGCCCCATATTTTTTCCAGACTCGCGCTCCTTCTTTGGCCATTTTCTTGTAGACTGGCAGATCTTTTTCTTTCATGACGATCACATAACCGTCGACATACTTTGCCATAGCATTAGTGTTACTGTTTATTTCACCTATCCATTATACGCCTTTTCAAGCTCTGCGATATCAAATTTCTTCATTTTAAGAAACGCTTCGGTCACACGAGCCATTTGTTCTGGCGTTCCCTTATTCATCATTTCATTCATCACCGTTGGCACAATCTGCCATGACACTCCGTATTTATCCTTCAGCCAGCCACACTGCTCCGACTCCGGCACTGCCGAAAGTTTCTGCCAGTACTCATCGATCTCTTCTTGCGTATCACAGTGAACAATGAGCGACAAAGCTTCGTTAAAGTCAAATTCATGCTTGCCTCCGCCATCCATAGCAGTAAACCAACCGTCAAAAAGCTGGAAATCCGAAAACATCACCGTACCTTCTTTGTTAGGCTCCTGCCCAGGACCATACTTCATTCTGGTACCCAGTTTCGATGGCCTGAAGACTGAAAGGTAAAAATCTACCACCTCTTCTGCTTTTCCGTATTTCTCGTTAACAAAAAGCATCGAAGGGATAATACGCGGCCGTTCTTCTCCTTGAGGATTGGTCAGAATCAATTGCCAGGACACTCCATACTTGTCTTGCACCCAGCCGTAGCGTTCACTCCACGGATATTTGTCGATAGCCATCATGACTTTCCCCCCCTCGGAAAGCTTCGCCCACATAGTATCAATCCGCGCCGCAGCCTCAGTATCTTGTGACGGATCAAAGTTCACCATGAAAGAAATGGATTGATTGATCTTAAAGTATGGCCCCGCACTAATGGCTTGAAATTCATATCCCCACAGTTCAAAAGAAAGGATATCCGTATCTCCAGAGGGCGTATTATGAATCGTCTGGACGTGGGTAATTTTCGAATTCTCACCAAAGACCTCTACATAAAAGGCAGCTGCTTCTTTGGCTTCTTTATCAAACCACAAATGTGGAACAATCTTTTGCATAGGAAAAACGTTACGGTTTATACCACTAGTATACACTACAGAAAAAATACATTGACAAAGAAGCGAAAGTAAGCGAGAATCCTTCGTACCTATCTGAGAGCATCTTCAGGTAGTACCAGGAAGTCCTTTTGCAACCCACCCAAGGAGATTCCAATGATCGGACTGAAATTTTCGCCCGGACACATGCTCCAGAACGCCCAGGCGCTCTGCGAGCTGTTCCAGATCCCCGACGAAAGCTGCGTGCCCATCGAACGCTTTCGCGTCTGTGCCGACGGTACCGAAATCGACGCCTGTGTCGGACCCGAACAATACAAGACGGCTCTGCTGCTCTTCTACCTGATGGCAGGGGCGCCGCACCAGTCATCACGTTTTCACGTGACCAGCTTCATGCAAGCCATGACGGTGAGTCTCTACTACGACTTCACGGTCCCGGGCAATGCTCCGCACCGGCCGGGGAGCGATCTCCTCATGGGACCGATCCTGCTCAAGCAAGACGTCTTCGTGGAACTCGAGCTCAAGCCGGGCTACGAGAAGCACTTGGCAGCTTTCCGTGCCCCTGAAGAAGCCATCGTTTTTGGCTGGGAACGGCGTGAGGTGCTCACTCCAGACTCGACCGTACCGCTGCTGCGGACCGCCATCACCTGGTTCTTGAGCCATCTCGAGCGTCGACTGCTTCCCATGAGTACGCTTCCCGATGGCTGGCCCAGCGAAAAATGGGTCGAGCGCGTCCTCATTCTCCAGCAGAAGCTTTCGCATCAACCTGCCTGCGTCTGAACCGCCGAAACCTCGGCACTCCAACACACCTGACCTCCTCCGGGACGTCAGGTTTTTTCTTTGCAAAAGAAAAAGAGCTGTCGTCACACAGCTCTTCTCACCCGCCGAAACGGGAGATTGTTGATGAGTTCATCTGTTTCCGGAACTTGCCGCACAAAGTGGACTTCCTTCATGAGCCAGCCAATGATACGTGCTGAGACACGAATAGTCTGGGCGACCGAGACAGGATGGTCAGAAGAAAATATGACTCCAACTTTCTTCTTTCGAAACTCTGCTCGGGACAGAATATGGATATACCCGTTTCGGACAACGAGCGGCTCCTTCTTGACCCGGCAATACAACTGAATCTCGCCATCCTTCCGTATGAAGCACCAGTCCCAGGCGGAGTGGTCTGATTTGATGACGGCATAGAGAAGTGCTATCTCTATGACGGGCGTGGCATACACCCGCTTCCTGAAAAGTTCTGGGGAATTTCGAAAGACTACTCTCGGCTTCTTTGGCATGACCCGTTGTGAACGTACACGCCGGCCACTGCCATGCATGAGAAACTCCTTGTGAGGGAGCTTCTTCAGACGACGAATCAGATGTTCGTGCCGCATGAAAGACTCCTCTCAGACAGTAAATGGAAAAAGCTACTAAAAAGAACAACACGCGATTCTAACGAAAAAGAGCTCTAACGTCAAGAATGTTCATCCAAACAAAAATCCGGCTCTTTCGAGTCGGGGAAATACACATGGGGAGTTTTACCTTACCTTGACGGACTGCACCATGCGATCGACTAAGTTGTCGATACTAAATGTTTGTCGTTCGGTTTCACACGCCTGGCGTTCGACCTCCTCATAGTTGCCGCATTGCGGGGCGCGAGTGGTAAAGGTAAAAATAACCGTCTTGTTATCTTTAGGGAACGCATAGGCATACTGCGTGTAAATGCTGCCAGCCGCGCCCTCCATTACACTTGTGCGGCAGTACTCGCGTGTATCCACCAGTCGCTTCTCTGTTTGGCCGGCACGTGCTTCGGGCATCGCACCGCCCTCGGTACAGGCATAGGGTTGATCCAAGACTTGCACCTGCGGTGGCCAGTCCTGCGTGTGGATATAGGTTGTGGGTAGTGTTTCTGGATATTGGAACGTGACTCCGGTTTTGGTATCCATGGCTGTTTGCCATCCGGGCATCGATGGACTCTCGGGACAGGAAGCAAACTCACATTTTGGTCCGCTCCGGCCGACATACGAGCCATCAGGACACAGCTTGGCGTCCTGCGTGCAATACACCGGCTCTGGCTGCTTCACAGGTTTTGGCCAGACGATCAAGAAAATACCGGCAATCAATAACAAAACCGCTATCAGAAGCAATACTTTTTTATTTTTTGATTGAGGTTCGAAGATCATAACTGAGTTTTATATCTCAATTATACCCCACCCGTCAAGCCAAGGAAAAATTTCACGCTTTTATCGAAACTCTCTTTAACTTGCTAGACTAGAAAACTTCTCATTTTTTCAATAGATTCTTTTATCTCAGTTATATCTGCTCTTCCAGCGGTTCCTCTGTGGTGAATTTGAGTTCTAAGATGCGTATGGATACTCACTTGGTTTTGTGTCCCATTATATGGAAAATTGGCTGGTTCCAATTTTGTGCTTTGGAAAAAATTTATATCAAAATCCTTTAGATTTAATGGGTTTGTACGAGTATTATCGTCCCTAATCTTCAATTCCTCATATAGTTCGTTGTGGTACTCCTCTGTCGGCAAAGCAAAAGCAAGGAAATTGATCTCATTTGCAGATAAATACGGCAATAATCTATCCTCAATTTTCGCAATATTTACTTCGCCAGATTCTTTTGTGAGTATATTTACCTGTACCTTATCATTATATAAAACCTGTTTTACAAATAAAGGTGAGTGCGTGGTTAAAATGATTTGTGCTGATTTTGAAAATTCAAGGAGAATTTTTACAAAGTCCTCTTGAATCTTTGGATGTAGATGAAGCTCTGGTTCATCAATAAAAACTATCAACTGTTTTCCACTCTGCTGCGAAAGGTAAAAAGAGTAAAGCAACGAAAAGATCATTTCATATCCTGAACCCAAATTATCTAATAATACATGCTGTTTATTTTCTTTGGTAACACCAAAAAATGCCTTGCTATGGGGTGTCCAATTGTTTATATAAGACAACAATATTTTCTCTCCGCTAATTTCTTGAAATTTCTCTATAGCTTTCGTTAAAAATTGATTTTCAATAGTATTTGATACATCTTTTATTTTCTCGTTGCAATCAATAGGACTCTCTTCTTGTTTAATATACTGAAAATCAAAATCCTCCATTAGACGATCAAATCTTGTAGGGTTATAAGTCCCAGAACGGATTTGATAAGTACGATTTTTATCCAAAAACAAAATATCATTTTCATTGAATCTTGAACCGCTCCATGGGTTATTTACACTAACTCTTAGGTCTGGTTTTCCGTCTTCTGGTTTTGTTTCTCCATCAGCTCTTATATATCTTTGATCACTAACCACTATGGATGACAAATAACTTTTATTCTCTCTTAATCTTATGCCAGCTTCAAAAATAAACCCCTTCCCTTTGTAGGGAGTCTTTTGGTTTGGTGTTGTCCCCTTAAAATTAAAATCTTTTTCAGAAAAGACTTGAATATTGGTCTTTTCATCTGGATTAAAAAAATCATCGAGAGAAAAACTATCAGCTTTAAAGGAAAGCAACGGCAGAGCTAGAGCGTCGAGTAAGGACGTTTTCCCACAACCATTTTCCCCAACAAATAGTGTTAACCCACTGCCCTCAGTATTATCAGGTATATTTAAATTATCCACTTCAAAAACTTTTTCGTTTTTAAAAAGTCGGAAATTTTGAGCTGTAACTTTTTTGATGAACATATTAGATTTCCCACTTTTTTACTAAACCTGTCATAGAAATCCTGCTTTTCTTACTAGTTTTTGAAATTTCTTATTTTCCATATTTTTACTTCCCGGACTTTGTTCGGTTATCTTGCTTGCACAACATTTGGCAATTTTCTGCAATCGTTTTTCCTCCCTCGTGCCACGGCGTGATATGGTCGGCTTCCATTTCTGAAATATCGAATTTCTTTTTACAGAACGGGCAGACACCCTCTTGTCGTTCGTACGCTTCGCGTTTCATTTTGTCGGTAAATGCACGAATAGATAACTCTCGTTCGTTGCTGGTCAAAACATATGGATAGATACCAGACTTCTTAGTCACATCTTCGTCTTGCATCAACTTTTTAACTTCAGTTTCGAGTTTGGAAACGTTTAGCTCTTTATCCTTGAATTCGTTATACAACTCACCCCAATTTACGTGTGCCATTTCTTTTCGGTAATTTGGAAAAGTCTGACGAATCCAAGCTATGACGTTTTGGAAATACTCCCATAATTCGTTAGCATCTTTATCATGCTGATGCTTCGCCATGTAGTCGGCGACTTCACCATTATTGATCCACGAAAGTGCGGTTTCTAAGTATTCCTGGCGAATCGTATCCCCACTAACTAATTGGCCACCGTCATTAGCAAGTAGATAGGCTGCACAATTTCTTTTGCTGAATTTAAGCTTTGCATCCGAAAGCCATGGGCCAGTGTAAACAGCATTGCGTAGCTCCTGATCTGTCAGTTTCTCACCTGCGATATTGATAGTTCTAAACCAATCAAGTCGTTCCTTGTCTGTACCCTCACAGAAATAAATCATCAATTCATATTCTAATATCTGTTCCTGTTCTTCTTTGGTAAGATTGTGAAAAAATCGATCTCCTAATGAAAAGTCACCAGTAACATATTGGCCAAGACTGATGGTGCGCTGCTGACCATCAAGCACTTCAAAACCGCCATCATCGCGTACCATCCAATACATCACGTTAAGCGGAAACCCTTTCTTGACCGTATCGAGTACTGCGTCACGCTGCTTATTCTTATAGACGAATTCACGCTGATACTTAGGACGAATATCCAGCTTGCCACCATATGCTACTACACCTTCCTCAGCACTGTCCTTGTAACCAGCTATAACATCCTTCACTGGAATTTTATGGAGTTCAATCTTCATATTATTTTTTCCGCTTAATTAGAATGCGACTATAAAGTCTTTCACCATTTAAATATGCCCTGTCTATCTTGCCACTCCACTGTGGATTCACCAAATCAGGCAGCAGGCCCTCTTTAACATTGTAGTCACTTCCTATGATTTCAAATTGATTCGGATTGTATTTATCTATAAAAGTTACAGGTACACCTATGGTATCGTAGTAATCCATTGGGATATCAATGTATCTGTTTACACTAATAGCATTATAGTTATCATATTTCGGATATTCTTCAGGGGTGTATTTTTTATACAAGATCAGTTCTTCATAACGCTTTGTAGTATCAAGATTTGTGTACCACAAAATTCTTCCCATGCTAAAATACTTCACTCCATTTACAATTTTTTTCCTTGATTCTGTTGGTATGTCGTATTCCACTGGAACCTGAAACCATTTCGTGCCACCATTGTCGTAACCGAGCCATAATTTATTTTCTTTAATAAGTCTAAAGATTTCTTTGTAGGTAATGGCGTTCTGATCACCAAGAATCAAGAACTTTTTGTTGTACTCGACCAACTGCGCAACGTACTCACGAAACAGTGAGAATGGTGGGTTAGTCACAACAATGTCAGCCTGTTTTAACAATTCAATACTCTCTTTACTCCTAAAATCTCCATCATCTTTCAACGGAACCCATTCATTGTGCTTGTTCGCCTTGAGCTGCTCTGCAATATCACGTAAATCAAACGCACCATTACCATCTATATCATCAACCTCGTTGATAATGAATTTGTTTGCGGTTATTTTTGGCCTTCCTTTTTTGGTACCTATTTCTATAACTTCTCCGAATAGATTTAGCTGTGTATTAGCTATTGGAGAGGGTTTATAACTGGTAGCAATAAGTTTTTTTAAGCCAAGTGCTCTAAAATTACTGGCAAAATATTTAAAAAAGTTACTCTCAAATGGGTCGTCACAGTTACAGTACACTACTTTGCCACGAAATTGGTCCTTGTAATGCTTGAGCTCCTTTTCAATATCAACAAGTTGAGTATAAAACTCATCTTTCTTGGCCTTGCCAGCCTGGTGCAAGTTTTTATTCGTGGCCTTGCTTTTCATTGCAGAGTAGTATCTAAACTTTTTCTATTCTACCACCTATCCCCTTTCTAAGCCAAAACTCCGATTCCGGACAAAGAAAAAAGCGAGGTTGTCAGCAAACAACACTCGCTATTGAGCTCGAAGGTTCGCATGGCCCGGCGATGTCAGAAGGAACTCATGTACGGCTTCGGCGATATCCGTAGCCTCGAGATCGATCGCCACAGGCGTTCCTTTCAGAGAGGCCAGTTGCTCTGCCTTGCTATCGATAGCACAGAACATCTCAACAAACTTTCTTACTTCTTCAGGAGTTTCTTCCGGCAGATTGGAGTTGAGAATCTGAGTCTTTACTACAGCATACTGGTTGGCAGAGAGATGCCCATCCTTCCAAAAAGCCTCCAAATGACTCATGGCGCCAGTCTTTGAAAGAGAGGCGGTCACCATCTCTTCCGGTGGGTTGATTTCAAACTGTCCGTGTCCCATACATCGCAGACAGGACACGAAGCGGATGGAAAGGAAAAGCTTCGGTCGAGGCTTTGACAGAGGTGTAGACCGAGGCTTCAGCTTCGCAGGGATTCTCATAATTCATCCTCCGTAATGTACTGGCTGCACTGTATCACTTCGAATATCAAAGGACAAGCGGGCGCGGAAAATGGTATAATAGAAGCACAATTCTTAAACCCTTTATATGGGAAATATGGAGCAAATACCAATTGATTTCAACGCCCCAGAGACATTAGATCGTCTCAGTACCGAAGAGTTACTGGCTCGTTATGTTACGAATGTTGGCTACGAACCCGGCATGCGCTTTATCGGGAAAACAGAAGAAGAGCTTCGAACAATCTATATAGAAGGAATCAAAGATAAAGAAGCCGGTCTCCAGCGACTCCGAGACATAGACGCTGGTGATGATGGCGTCGGCGATGCCTGGAGCGGGAAATAAGAAACAAAAAAACTGCTCAGATCGAGCAGTTTTTATTTTGTAAAATAGTCTTGGAAAATAGTTGAGGAGTAGCTTTGTGGGCTACTCCTCGTGAAGCGGGGTTCCAAATGTTGGGTCCTCGCCTTTACTTGCCAGCGGGGGCATTGGCGGCACCAGCCGGCGGCGGAACAGCTGGCTTCTTGCCGGCAGCTTCCTGGATGCCGTTGCCGATGTCGGTGTGCAGCTTGCCACCCCACTTGGCGACGCCAGCACCGGCCTTGCCGCTCTCGGCGTACTCGTTCATCTTTTCGCCGGTCCAGCTCACTGCGCGGCCGCCCATTTCGACAGCGGCACAGCCACCGAGCGCGGAAGCCATCGCCAGCAGGGAGAGAGTCGTCATCAGACGGACGTTCATGGTGTCCTCCTTCGGACAGAGTTTCAGAAAGAACCCGAACTGATTGTTCGTAGTCCTATTATACCACTTCCTCGCCCTAAAGTCAATGATAAATAATGGCTTAGATAAAAGAAAAAAGGAGGTGCAGAGGCACTCCTTAGGAAGCTCAGGTACGACGTAACCCTGCTTCAATATCCTTCGATGCAGTCACTTTTTCGACCGCATTCAAAGCGTTCGGATGATGGTTTCGGTTTCTGAGGAGACGTGCCTACCTTTTCCAGCTTGTCACCAACGAAACTGAGTACCTCACCACTCATTCTTACGGCTGCGCAGCCAGACAGAAAGGTCATGGCTATTGCTACAGTCAGTGCGCACATTTTCATGGCGACCTCCAAAGAACGAAAGTTTTCTTGATTTGTATTATACTCCTCTCCAAAGAAAAAAGGAGCTACCACGATGGATAACTCCTTGTGTTGAAATTGGTCAGATCACTTGTCCTCGCAGTCCGAGCAGGGAGCATGATTCAAACCGTCGAGCTTGTCTCCGATTGCTGTACCCAGCTCAGGCAGATTGAGCAAGGGGCTGGCAGCCAAGCGGATGGTGTTGTTATGGGAAAGCGGTTCTTCGGTCAGCTGATGCCAACACAACCCCTTCACCCACAGGTACACGAGCACTCCTGCCCACAACAACAGGCCCATTTCGAACCTGGACCATTCGGGATGGAAGAGGTAGAAGACCCAGTCCAACGAAAACGCTCCCAGAACCAACAGGAAAGCCATCAGGAACAAGGCAGACTCCTCTTCGATGAGCCGAGGAACCAGCACTCCCATGACGGCCAGAAGTATTACCAGAACAGAGGCCCAGCCCACAGCTGCAAGAAGTGCAGCGTCCTTGCTCCAGAGCAGGAGCTCTCCCGCAACCACTCCCAGGCAACTCATGGCAAACGTGACCGCCGCCCAAGTCCCGAAGGCATCTTCGTGCTTGTTCTTCCTGCGCCTGGCCGCATGGATGCAGACGCAGACCAGCACGGCCGAAACACCGAGTACCAGCAGAT
>CAYYET010000013.1:7457-13623 GCA_964471075.1 uncultured Bdellovibrionales bacterium | reverse complement strand
ACTATTGGTTGCCCACTCTTTGGTCAAATCCAAAAAGAAATTGAAGATCGAGTGATGGAAATCAAAGATATTCATGACGTTGAAACAGAACTTACTTTTGATCCACCGTGGGATACTTCCAAAATGACCGAAGAAGCCAAAATACAACTTGGTCTCGAATAACAAAACTCCCTTTTCGGGGAGTTTTCTTTATTTATAGCTTTGAAGAAGTTTCTCTAGGGCCTCTTTATCAAACGGTTGTTTATGAAGTGGTTCACTACTTTCCCGTACCAGAGTTTCATAAGAAGACTCCCCCGTTTTCTGATATATCACACCAAGAGCAAAACGCTCTGGATCAAAAGCGATCTCAAGAGCTTTCATGCGATCTGTCCGATCATGTTGTTCATCAAGATAGTATGTATGTTCCTTAAACCACTGATAGGTATTCTGCTTGTTAAAAACCACACAGGGCTGAAAGACATCAACGAGAGCATATCCTTTATGCTGTATGGCTTTTTTGATAATTTCTTTAGCCTGCATAATATCTCCCGAAAATACTCGAGCCACAAAGGTAGCTCCCAGAGACAAGGCAGTTGCTAAAGGATTAAATGGCTCCAATACTACTCCGGCTACTTGTACCGGGGTCTTCATACCCTTTTCTGAAGTCGGCGAAGCCTGACCCTTGGTCAATCCATAGACCATGTTGTTGTGCACAATATTAGTAATATCTGGATTACGTCGAATGGTATGCATAAAATGATTCCCTCCTTCTCCATATGTATCACCATCCCCAGATTCAGCGATCACTGTCAGTTGCGGATTACTAATCTTGATAGCAGTCGCCGGCGGCAAAGCGCGACCATGAAGACCATTAAAGTAGTTGACTCGGAGATAGTGCGGCGTTTTAGCGGCCTGTCCGATACCCGAGCAAATCACCACATTTTGCGGCATAATATCGAGCTCTGCCAACGCCATTTTGACGATGGTAAGAATAGGAAAATTACCACACCCTGGACACCAGGCGAGATCAGTATGGGGCGGCATATCGTAGAGTTTCTTGTCGACCATAGGACTAGAGAGAAAGTTTTTTGATTGTATCTACTACTTCTTCCACAGAAAAAGGATCGCCATCAGACTTCAGAATATTTTCAGAAATTTTCACACCATATTCCAGTTTCAAGAGATTGGCAAACTGTCCGGTAGCATTATTTTCCATGACCACGATTTTTTTCTTCCCAAAAAGTTTTTTGGCTTTTTCAGGCAAGGGATATACTTGAGCAAAATGAAGCGCTGCTATATCTTCTCGTTCTACTTTTTCTAAAGCTTCTTCAATCACACCGCGGTTCGATCCCCAGGTAACAACCAACGTGTCAGCATGCGCCACATCCCCTATTTCAGTTGGTAGTAGCGCTTCTTCACGGATTCCTTCAAGCTTATGAAGACGCTTCCCATGCTGAACTCGGCGCACCTCGGCACTTTCGGTGATGTGCCCCTCTTCATCGTGTTCATCACTATCTACTCCTACTAACCCTTCTCCATTCCCTGGAATACCACGAGGAGAAACACCGTTCTTGGCCAAAGCATAGCGTTTATAGTTCGGTTCAGTTACTACGGTATGTGACTGTACCGGTAAAGATTTCAGGTTATCCGCTGCAAAACTGGTAATCGAATCCAAAAAGTACTGATCTGTAAGAATAAAAACGGGAATTTGGTAGGTATCAGCAATATGAAAAGCCTGTTGCGCTACAAAATACGCTTCCTCCAAAGTTCCAGGAGCAAAAACAGCCCGAGGGAATTCCCCGTGACCGGCATACAGCACAAGATTCAAATCAGCCTGTTCGGTACGAGTCGGCAGTCCCGTCGCTGGCCCTGGCCGCTGACCAATGTGCACAACAATCGGCGTTTCAATAATTCCCGAAAGACTGACTCCTTCAGTCATAAGAGCGAAGCCACCACCAGAAGTGGTGACAATAGCACGCGCTCCCGCATACCAGGCTCCTAACCCTTGATTAATAGCTGCTATTTCATCTTCTGCCTGATCAACAGCGATCCCAAAAGTCTTTCCTTGTTGCGCGAGAAAGGTAAGTAGTCCCGTTCCTGGCGACATAGGATACGAAGAAATATAGTTACAGCCCGCTGCAATAACACCCAGACCCAAAGAAGTTACTCCATCAACCAGCATTTCTTCCTTAATAGCTGCATCACGTTTGATATGCACCTCAATACCAGCGTCATAGGCCAAGTGACGACCAAAAGCATAGCCCTTTTGTCCGGCCTCAATATTTTTCATTACTATCTCTTCTCCTTTCCGAGCAAAATGTTCTCGTAAATATTCAAGAAACGTCTCCTGCTCTGCCCCAAGCATTCCCAAGGCCACTCCTACCGCCACCGTACTGGTATAAATAGGGTTACCGAGCTCATTAGCAAACTGGGTGAAAGGAATATCGACTACTGGACAACGAGTTTCCGTACATACCTTATTCCGCTCCCCAAGAACAATAGTATCTTTATCAATTCGATGCTCAAGGTGCGGCAGGACACCTTTATCCATAGCAAATAACAGATCGATACGCTTTACGAAGGCTCTTCGCGGCTGGTTAGTAAGTCGAATTTCTGTAGAGTTACTGCCACCACGAATGCGGGACATATACTCTTTTACCGCAAAGACATAGTACCCCTCGCGTTTCAGTACTGAAACCAAAAGCGCTTCCACGGTCTGCACGCCCTGACCAGCAGCACCGCCCAGCACAATAGAAATATCCCCTGAAAAACGTTTCATTATTGATGTTTATTTTTCCCTCCTATTATAACACTCCTATTCTTTCTCGAGATCTTTTTTGACAACCTCGAATTCATTTTCGATTTCCTTCAAGCGACTCCGACTATCTTTGATCAAGACCGCCCCTTCCTTAATTTTTTCCAAACCTTTTTCGACATCCACTTCCTCCTGATTATCAAACCAGGCAACCAATGCTTCCAATTTTTTCAATGATTCTCCCAGTGAAGAATTCTTTTCTGCCATAATCGTATAGTAATGATAAATACCTTATTCAGTATACACTTCTGTAACCGTAGCATCCAGTCGACCTGTACCCAATCGTACAGAAAGCTCATCCCCTTTCTGTACCGCCGCCACATTCCGCAGGATTCTTCCTTCTTTTTGAATCAGACTATAGCCCAGAGAGAGCGCTCGCTTGGGATCATATCGCCGGAGCGTCTCTTCTCCTTCTGAAAGACTCTGCAGAACCCGTTCTTTGATCTGCGTAAACCCTTTCAAAAGATCGAGAGAAGCCCGATGAATCAATGTCATTTTTTCACGGAGTTGATACTCTATTACCGGAACACTCTGCAAAAATTTTTCTCGCAAAGTAGCAAAATGCTCGCTCTGAAAATGCACTTGCCTCATAAGGCTCTGTGAAAACAAAACTATCTGCTGCTCCGTTCCTCGTAAAAGTTCTCCATAGCTATCGAGAAGTCTTCGTTCTACATATGAAAGAGAGGTTCTGGCTTTTTCAAAAGGCTCTCGTAAGGTACGGGCCGTAGCGGTCGGGGTAGAGACCATGACATCAGCTACCAAGGCAGCGAGCGTTATATCTTTTTCATGGCCAATGCCAAGCAGTGTTGGCACGGGACACTGGGCAACTTCACGAACCAAAGCCTCGTTATTAAAAGCCTGAAGACTCTCCAAGCTTCCTCCGCCACGAATCATAACTAAAAGATCATAGTCTTTGGCGTGTTTTTTGAAATATCGAAGCGCCTCAATAATTTCCAGCACGGCCCGCTTCCCTTCAACGCTGGTAGGATAAAAATCTACCTGAAAACCCTGGGCTCCTAAATTCATGGTGAAATCGCCAATGGCCGCCCCCTGCTCTGAGGTAATCAGGGCAATTCTTTTTGGAAAAACCGGTAACACTTTCTTTCGCTCTGGAGCAAAAATTCCTTCCGTTTCTAGTTTCTGAAAGAGAAGATCGTACGCTTTTTTCAAAGCCCCTTCCCCAAAAAGTTCAATGAGGCCAACTTTAAAACTCAGCCGTCCGGTAGGCTTATAGATATCTGGCACTCCCTCTACAATGATTTCATCACCAATAGAAAGATTCACGCCAGAAAGCTCATACTGACTTCGGAAAATAAGACAGGAGAGAGTGCCTTCATCCTCACTATCTTTAAGAGAAAAATAAATAACCCGTTCTCGAATATCAACGCTGGTTACTTCGCCACGAATTCTGGCTGCCATTCCAGAAAGTTCTACATTGAGACCATCAAGAAACTGACTCACCGATAAAGTCTCGTCTGCTGTAACTATTTCTTGTTCATTTTTTTCTTCTGTTACGTCCAGAAGATCTGGAGCCTTTTTGATGACCGAAGGAATTTCTCCATTATGAAGGAGTTTCAAGAGTACGGCTCCATACTTAGAAAACTTTGCCTCCTTAATACCTTTAATGGAGAGTAGCTCTTCTTTATTCTTTGGCATCGTCCCTACCAGAGCTTCCAGTGTCGCATTCGGGAGAATTCGATACTCAGGCAGGCCTTCTATGACCGCTTGATGTTTCCGCCAATTTCGAAGATCTTGTAAAAGTGACATACTCTATCGTGACTGATTGTACAAAGCTGCTATCTCAGAGGAAGTAAGGGCACGCTTATATACTCGAATTTCATCCAACTTGCCATCAAAAGGATTGCCAGCATCAGACTCGGCGCCAATAGCGAGGACTACAGAGTTAGAAAGATCACCAATATTACCAATGGTTCCCGTATCAGTAGCACTGTCAGCTACGCCATCTATATAAATTTCTGAACCCGACGCTGAATCTTGATCCCATACAATAGCAAAGTGATGCCAGCCAGCAGCAGTGAACGTACTGGTTGATTCCAATTGATACTCATCACAGCCACTACTCGCATCACAGTTCTCAAAAGTCAGTTTATCAGTGCTGTCATCAATATAAGCAATATATCCCTGATCACTAGTACTGACGCCATTGCGTTTAGCAAGAATCGTATCATCCGTTGTAAAAGTATCCCGATTAAACCAGCCAGTAATAGTCAGATCGTCTGTATCTCCAATATCAAGTGAAGCGTTATCCGGCACGCTCACATAATCATCCGTTCCATCAAAGTCAATACCCTGACCAATCTTACCCGCCTTCTTCGTAGGACTATTAGTCAGTGTCCCTATATTTCCTGCTCCTGAGCGATCCATGGCTAGGGTCGCGGTCGTATCCCCTCCATTAAAGGGCCAATAGCCTTTGATACCGGTATCAGTACCAGTGGGACTAGTAAGACGATAGAGCTGAACCGCTTCTTCGTCAGATAGCGTTCTATTATAGAAACGTATCTCATCCAATTTGCCATCAAACGGGTTTCCCGCGTCGGACTCAGCACCGATACGAAAATCAACACTGTTAGCCATACTCGTAACGGCTGCCAGTATACTTGTCTTAGTGGTCGTTTCCGAAATACCATCAATATACATCTTAATAAGACTGGCAGAAGTATCATTAAAAATGATACTGAAGTGATGCCAGCCAGTGGCAGTAAACGTTGAAGCAGATTCTACCTGATATTCATTGGTGCCATCAGAAACTTCAAAAGTTAACTTATCAGTAGCATCATCAATATACACAATATAGCCTGTATCACTCGCAGTAATCCCATTACGCTTAGCAATAATCGTATCATCCGTCGTAAAAGTATCGCGATTAAACCAGCCCGTAAGGCTAAAGTTTCTGGTATCTGCCACATCCAGAACATCGGGGTCGGTAACCGTAATGTAGTCATCACTGCCATCAAAGTCCACTGCTGTACCAATTTGCCCGGTCGTCCAGGTAGGACCATTAGTTAAGGTTCCGTTATTACCATTGGTACTGGTATCAGTAGCGCTGGTACCGGTATTTTCATCCAGAGGAAAATAGGCCCCTAATCCAGATTCCAGTCTTCCCTTACCTTGCGGCTGAGAAATACCGGCATTTAACTTATCAGGAGCTCCTTGATCATACAGGCTTTTAATTTGTTCTGTAGAAAGCACTTGTTTATACATACGTATTTCATCAAGCTTGCCATCAAAAGGGTTCCCCGCGTCGGATTCGGCACCAATCGCTAAAACTCGAGAGTTGTTTAAGGTGCCAACACTCGCAATAGTTCCCGTGTCAGTAGCGTTATCAGCTACGCCATCAATGTAGATTTCTGA
>CAYYET010000013.1:0-7357 GCA_964471075.1 uncultured Bdellovibrionales bacterium | reverse complement strand
TCAGTAGCGTTATCAGCTACGCCATCAATGTAGATTTCTGAATTGGCAGCTGAATTTTCATCCCACACAATGGCAAAGTGATGCCAAGCGGTAGTCGTAAAGGTAGAAGTAGAAGTCAAAGAATATTCATCCGTACCATCCGAAACCTCAAAAATCAATTGATCGGTCGCGTCGTCAATATACGCAATATATCCAATATCAGTCGCGGTGATACCATTGCGTTTGGCAATAAGGGTATCATCCGTGGTGAAGGTATCACGACTAAACCAGCCTGTCAGTGTTAGATCTGTTGTATCCGTAGCATTGAGAGAGTTATCATTGGCCGCTGTAATCATGTCATTCGTTCCATCCAAATCAACTCCACTCCCAATTTGCCCAGTAGTCCAGGTAGGACCATTCGTCAGAGTTCCCGTATTACCATTGGTACTACTATCTGTAGCCGTTGTTCCCGTTCCTTCATCCAGAGGCCAATATAAGGCTACTCCAGAACCCAAACGACCATTCCCTTGAATTTGAGAAATACTTGAGTTTATTTTGTCAGGATCTCCTTGATCATAGAGACTGCGTATCTCAGTGGCTAACAATGTACGATTATACACTCGCACCTCATCAATTTTGCCATCAAAAGGATTACCAGCATCAGATTCAGCACCTATGCGGAAGGCAAGGGCATTAGAAAGATCATTTATTGCCGCAAGTTGTATAGCACTACCGCTATCGGTAGCGTTGTTGGCGATACCATCAATATACAGATCTGTGCCTGTTCCTGAACTTTCATCCCAGACTACAGCAAAATGATGCCAACCACTTGTAGTATAGGTTGTTCGCGAAGTCACAGAGTATTCATCGGTACCGTCAGATACTTCAAAAATAAGTTGGTCGGTAGCATCATCAATATACAAAATATAACCAGTATCTCCTGAAGTAATACCATTACGCTTAGCAATAATCGTATCATCCGTCGTAAAAGTATCTCGATAGAACCAACCAGTAAGGGTGAGATCGGAGCCATCTGTCACATCAAGAGTGCTATTATCAGCCACTGTGACATAATCATCACTACCATCAAAATCTACTGCTTGTCCTACCTGTCCTTTTGTAGCAACTGGTCCATTGGTCAAGGTGCCATCAAGACTATTTCCTGAACGATCCTTAGCAGTCGTGCCAGCCATATCATCTCCATTGAAAGACCAGAGAAGGGCTAAACCACTGGTCAGAGAATCATTTTCTGATTGGTTAAAGGTAGAGCCTCGAGCCTGAAAATACCAGTACGCACCTCCAAACAAGAGGATAATGATAATAATACCTATCCACTGAAGCACACGAGCTTTCAGAACAGAATACTGAGACATATTTTACCCTCTTAGTATAACAAAAAAACAAGGCTGTGACCCGTCCACAGCCTTGTTTTCAAGACAGTCCACTATTTACTTTACTGAAGATATTTTTCGATAACCGTCTTAAAACCTGAGAGTGGTAGTGCTCCAACGATTTTTTCTCCAGTCACTGTTCCATCCTTTCCTAAAGTGCCGATCACAAAACTTGGCGTACCATCGACTCCTACCTTTTGGCCATCAGCAATATCCTTGGCTATTTCCTGAGTCGTTGCTGGTTTTTCAGCACAGGTCTTCACGCTTTGAGGATTAGCTCCCACTTTTTTGATCAGTTCTTCAAGTTTCCCGTCTGGGAGACCCTTACCATTGGCCTGAGTATTTTCATACAAAGCTTTTCCAAAGGCAAAGTAGGCATTATCTCCCTTTTCATCACGCACACACTCAGCCGTAGCAGCCTCCATGGTTGCTTTGGGATCATGAAAAGAGAGCGGAAAATCACGAAATACCACTATAGCCTTACCAGTATCTACATATTCTTTAATCAAAGAATCATAAGTCTCAGCATGAAATTTTTTGCAGAACGGGCATTCGTAGTCACTAAATTCTACAATGGCAACCTTCGCCTTACTTTTATCGCCCATAACTGGGTCATCATCCAGAGAAACAGTGGCGCCAGTATCTTGCTTTTCAGGAGCCACTTGAGTACCGGTATTAGCCACTTTGTTTAGTGCCTGAGGATTAAGCGTCAGGACCGCTCCGGCAATAATAAGACTTCCGAGGATGATACTCGCTGATACCAGTAGCGCCTCTCGAATAAAGCCCTTTCTTTTTTCTGAAGAAGGCTCCGAAGCTGGTACGGTAGTTTCTTCCATTTCCATAGAGAAAACATCAAAAGATTACATTTTCCAGTGTACCACGAAGAAAAAACCACCTCAAGAAAGTGATTGAGAAGAAGCAAGGGAGGTCCGATACAGCCGATATTGAGAAGCGACGTATTCTATGGCTTTTTCCAGTGGCGGTAAAAAGTTCTTCCAAGCGAGCAGCTTTACAAAGAGATAAAGGAGAATGAGAGTGATCGCCTGAAAAAGAGCGAATGAAGTCACGCCTCTGCCTACCAAAGATTTATGGAAGGCCACAGCAATAAAAACCACATACACTACTCGATGGAGCCGTTTCCAATTTCGCCCACCTAAGAAACGTTGCGCGAGACTATTGGAAGTAAAAAGAAGCGGCAAAGTAAGGGTATAGGCTAGAATGCCAAAAAGAAGACCGGGATCAGTTTTCCAAAACTTTTGTCCTAAGTAAAAATCTACAAAGGGAACATACCACTGTGGGTCAAGAAAAAATCCCAATACATGAACGGTGGCCAGATAGGCCATGGTAATACCCATTTCTCGGCGCAACCCCATAAGCTGAAGAAGCAGGCGTGTCCGAAAAATCTTCGACAGTGGGCTTAAGAATAAGATAGCGAGCAGCATGACTTCAGCCAGTTCTCCAAAATCTTTTCGCATTTCCGGGAAAAGGAGGCCAAAAAGAGAAAGGTGAGCCACTATCAACATGAGGCGTTTAATGAAAACAAAGTGTTTCGCCAAAAAATCACTAAGAGTATCATGCGTCCAAAAGAGAAAACGAAGAAGTCTTTGCATAGGGCGGTTATTGTCCATGAGACAAACGATAAAAGTAGAGGAGGATGAGGGTCAAAATAATCACCTGAATACATCCAAGCACCAGTACCGTAGAAAGAGACTTTGACATAGATCTTTCAAAAGAGAGTGGTTCTTCAAGCATAACGAAAAGTAATAAAAAAGCAACATTTTCCTTAGAAGAAAAGCCTGAAATATGCTATGCTAAAGGCAATTCCAGAAACACAAACATGAGCGATCCTCTTATCGTCGTTGACAAGCTGCGCATCATCTACAATCAGGGAAAATCAAACGAGACACGCGCACTTGAAGAAACAAATATTGCTATCTATCCCGAAGAGTATGTCATTATCTTCGGTCCTTCAGGCTGTGGTAAATCTACCCTTTTGTATTCTATTTCTGGCCTCCAGTCCCCTACCTACGGCGATGTTCAAATCAAAGGCACATCGCTCGCCAAAATGACCCGAAAAGAAGAGCTGGAACTCCATCAGAGTAAAATTGGCATGATCTTCCAGGCTTTTTACCTTATTTCTTCTCTCAATATCCTGGATAACGTCTGCCTTCCAAAAGTTTTTCGAGGGGAAGCTCCCCGAGAACGGAAAGCAGCCGGTATCAAACTCTTGCGACGTTTCGGCATTGTTGAGCAGGCTGACAAGTTCCCTAATCAGCTTTCTGGTGGACAAAAACAACGTGTGGCCATTGCTCGTTCATTGGTAAATAATCCTGAAATTATCCTGGCCGACGAACCAGTAGGCAACCTGGATAGCGAAAGCGCTCAAAACGTGCTCAAAATTCTGAAAGAGCTCAACACGGTTGATAAAAAAACGATTATCATGGTGACTCACAACCCGGAGCATCTTGTCTATGCCGATCGGGTGATCCATATGAAAGATGGTCGAGTCATCAAAGAAGAGGTATTCAAGGAGAAACGTCCCGAAGGACCCGGCACCCAAAAGACGACCATTGAAGAAACACCACAATCAAGCGAACTCAAGATGCTTATGAGTTCTTTCAAAAGTTTGCTGCCACAACAAGTAGATGTGCTCTTAGTTCCCTTCAAAGCCAAACAACTGCTCAGTCATCTCCTTTCTGAATTAAACGAAGAGCAGGTCAGTATGGCAGAAGCTTTTTTGAAAGAACTCCTCTTTAAGAATATTGATACCGAAACTTTTCGAGATCGCTTGGATTTGGATCTTGATGAAGGAGGGGCCGGCTGGAATCGTATGCGTGCTACCTCCTTTGCTACTCGCACCCAAGCGCTTCTTGAACAAGCTCAGAAAATCAAAGATGATCTGGGAATTAGTGCCACCGAACTTGCTCAATATCTCACAGGACTCTTCCATCTCAAAGTAAGTGATGAACAAACGCTTCGTCTTCAAGCTACCCTTAAACTCCGACTGGAAAGCAAGATTGGTCAGATAGAAATGCAGAAACGCCTTGATACTAAAGTATCGGCTGGAGGCGTAGGTATTCACAAAAGCACCGCGGAAAAAATGGTTCGTGAAATTGAAATTATTATGCTCTTGAAATACAGCTAGTATGCGTTTTTTCGATCTCCTCAAACTTTCCATGCGTATGTTTAAAGCCCGCACTATGCGGACTCTCCTTACTATTCTCGGTATGAGCGTTGGTATTGCAGCTATTATCTTTCTCGTGTCTTTGGGGTATGGACTGCAGCGAACCTTGCTACAAAAAATTACCACTTCTGATGCCCTGGTAACCCTCGACGTCACCGCTGCAAAATCAGATACGAATCTCATTTTGAATAACGCGAGCCTAGAAACCCTCCGGTCTATTCCCCGAGTAGTTGATGTTGTGCCTGTACTCGAACTGGCTGGACAAGGAAAGTTTGATGATATCACCCTTGATGTAAATACGATCAGTTCCTCTGCTGCCCTTTTTAAATCAGATGGGATCAAAATTGCCTATGGACGGCTTTTCACGGCTGAAGAAAATAACAAAATTGTTATTACGAAAGCTGTGGCACAAGTGTTTGGTATTGCGCCAGAAGAAATGCTTGGGAAAACCGTGACCCTTACCCTCTTTCAGAGTGACGCTACTGGTCAAACAAGCCGTAAAGCAAGCTTCGTACCAAAAACCAGCTATACTATCTCTGGTATTTCCGAAGGCGAAGAGAATACTATTTACCTTTCTCTCGATTCCTTAACCGGATTTCCTCTCACTAGCTACAGTAAAGTCAAAGTAAAGTGCGAATCAACCGATGCTCTTAATCAGGTACGTCGTGAAGTCGAAGATAAAGGTTACAGCGTCTCATCTATTTCAGAAACTATTGATCAGGCGAACAAAGTTTTTCAAGCTGTTCAGGTAGTTTTGATGGTATTTGGCATGATCGCCCTGGTTGTTTCTGCTATCGGTATGTTTAATACTATGACTATTGCTCTTCTCGAACGTACCGAAGAAATTGGTATTATGAAAGCTATTGGCGCCTCACGTGGCAGCATTTCTCTCATGTTCATCATGGAATCAACTCTCATGGGATTCTTGGGAGCGCTGGGCGGAGTAATCCTCGGTATGATCGAAGGAGAAGTCTTAAACTTCTTCGTGAACATCGTGGCTACTCGTTTCGGTGGTGAAGCCGTTGATCTTTTCTATAGTCCGATGTGGTTTATCATGACCGTCATTGCCTTTGGTGCTTTCGTCGGCTTTATGACCGGTGTTTTCCCGGCTCGCAAAGCTTCTCACATTGATGCTCTCGATGCGCTGCGATATAAGTAAATAAAAATGACAAGCCTTGTCGGCCTGCCATTTCCCCAAGGGATCGTTTAATATTCTGTTGGTATAGGCGTGATGGCTGAACCAACCGAATAAGTTCCCCACACCCGTTCCGACCGAATTTCAAATTCTTGCTGCGCTGCTGATAGTTTGTTAAGAAGTATTTCTGGTAAAAGCTTTCGCACCTGATCTACCACCTCTGGAGCAATTCCTTGCATACTCCAGGCAAAGCCTTGTGCATACATAACAGCAGCAGCCTCATCGGGTGGCGCTGGAAATTCCTTTGCCTCACGAAGTGATGGAGTAATTTCTGCTTCTTCAAAAACCAGATGCTCATCAAGAAGCGTTTTCAGTTTAGAAAGTACTCTTTCTGCTTTTTCTGGATGTTCCAAATCAGCAAAAGCCACATCACCCTCCTCAAGAAGAGGGTCAATTTTATGATGCTGCTCAGTCAGGGTATCAAGGGCGTTTGCTAAATCAGGATGTTTCCTTCTAATATCCGGAAAGATATTCGCATCCTCCATCATATGATGCCCATGAAGAGCGGCCTTATAACTCTTTTCCCATTCCTCATGGAGCGCCTCAGTCCGTGAAACATCGCCGGCTTTCATTTGCTCTATCGCACGAATAAAACGAGCAATGTCACGTCGAAAGGCGTGATGAGACAAGAGAAGCATCGTCGCCATAGAGGCGGTCCCATCATCATTCAAGAGCTTTGGGGGTTGCGAATTCATAGGATATATTATTATTTAATTACGTTATGTATTTCTTCCTCTAATACGTCGAGCGCAGAGCATTAATAATCACTACTGCATCAATCACTTCCTGCAATATTGCCCCTTCTACTACCGGGATAAAGCCCAAAAAACCAAGTATCATTCCCAGAGAAGAAAGTCCTATACCCAGTACAATGCTCTGCAATGCTACATGATAGGATCGGCGTCCGATGTGAACAGCGTCTTTAATAAGGGAGGCTTCTCGTCCTAAAAGCGCTACATCAGCTGCTTCAATAGAAGCGCTATTTTCATTGCCAGAAAAAACAATCCCTACATCGGCCAGAGCCAGAGCCGGAGCATCATTGACGCCGTCACCAATCATCCCCACCAATTTTCCTTCGTTTTGATACCGTTGCACCAGCGCTACTTTTTTTTCTGGCGTAGACTCAGCGTAAATGGGGAGGCCAAACTTTCCTAAGAGACGTTCGGCATTCGTTTTTTTATCACCCGTCAAAATACCAAAAGAATATCCTCGCTCTCGCAAATAAGAAAATACTTCCGTCACATCCTTCTTTAATTCATCATCAAAAAAGAAACGGGCTATGGAAGTACCTTCATGCACCAATTCCACTGCTAACCCACCAGAAAGATTAGCTGCTTTTACTATCCCAAAACGACTCCCTTCAATAGTTCCAAAAATACCTTCTCCCAGTTTTTCTTCCACTGCTGAAGCAAGGGGTACGCTCATATGAGAATGCTCTTTTTGCGCTTTTACCAACGAGCGACCTAATGGATGAAAGGAATGTCTTTCTAACGAAGCCGCTAAATCAAGCGCCTGCTCCTGATCCAAACCCTGATCAAGGAGTTCAATCTTTTTCAAACGTGGTTCTCCCAGAGTGAGTGTTCCCGTTTTATCAAAGAAAAAAACCTT
>CAYYET010000012.1:0-14787 GCA_964471075.1 uncultured Bdellovibrionales bacterium | reverse complement strand
AGTCCGGCAAGTCAGGGGAAATTCGTTTGGCAGATGCCTTTGATGTCATGTTGGAACAAAAGAAACCAGTGTATGGACGAATGCTTGATGGTGTGTGGCTGGATACGGGAGATAAGTTTAATTTTTTACAGGCTACGATTCATTTTGGACTGAAGCACCCAGAAGTGGGACAGAAGCTTCGTAAGTATCTCAAGGGATTGGATCTTTCATAAACCTCGTAAAGGTTAGGATTTCGAAAAGATATGTACTGGATTTATCTTGTCATCTTCATCCTTATCATTCTGACACCGAAGTTAATTTCGAATGATTTCGGTTTTCTTCATGAAGAAGATGTTGAGGCACTGCTTATATTTTGTTTTGGAACTTTCGGATTCATGATTTATCTAGCGAAAGAGAAAGCCCTTCTGCGAGTCTTTCGGGAGAAACTTCATCTTCAGAAGCAAGCGAATATTATTACCCGGGATCTTTCAGATTCTTATTCGTACATTGGTGAGATGAATCGCAAGCTTGATATTGTGAAAGATCTTATTTTCCGCTTACCACAATCAACGGCCGAAGCCTTTGCTAAGGATCGAAGCAGTATTTATGCCTCTCTTCTCGAGACCGTTAGTTTGCTGACCAAAACAGATCAGGTGATTTTGTGTTTTGTTGATACCAAAGCAAAAGAAGTTCAGAAAACTGTTCAGAAAGAATCAGTAGAATCATTTACGATCAAATTTACACCGGAGAGGTTGCTTTCGGCAGGAAAATTTTTCTGGGAGGAAGAGGACTGTATGATTGTTCGTTCGCCGAAACAGGCCCGAGGAGTTGCTTCATTTATTGTGTTTGCTAAAACTCGTAATAGTTTTGAAGATGGTGAAGTGTTTAAGATTCTGGCTTCGCAAGCGCTTCTTTTGTACTGTGTAGAGCACGGTCTTATATCATAGGGAACAGTATGCGTATCGGTATTGATGCCCGCTTTTACGGGTCTTTGGGAAAAGGGCTCGGGCGCTATACCGAGAAACTCTTGGAGCATTTAGAGGTCTTGGACCAGGAGCATGAGTATATTGTATTCCTGCGTCACGAGAACTTCGCTGAATATACCCCTCGGAATCCGCGCTTTAAAAAAGTGGCGGTACATTTTTCATGGTACGGCTTGGCAGAGCAGACGCTGTTTGTAAGACTCTTGTATCGGTTTCGTCTGGATCTCATGCACTTTCCGCATTTCAATGTGCCTCTGCTCTATCGCAGAAAGTTTGTGGTGACTATTCATGATCTGATTCTGATACATTATCCGACGGTACGGAATACGACTCGTTTCGCTTTTTTCTACTGGTTCAAGTTTTTTGTGTATCGTCTGGTTATTTCTTCCGCTATAAAAAGGGCGGCCCATATTCTGACGGTTTCTCATTTCACAAAACGTGACCTAGAAAAACATTATCCGTATTCATCTCAAAAGATTACCGTCACCTATGAAGCCGCTGATCCGTATTGTCTTTGGGCAGCGCCAGAAAAAGAACAAGCACTCATGAAACGTCTCAGTCTCTTCGCTTCTGAGACGCGGGAAACGTTACGGCGTGATATAATACAGCCGTATTTCCTGTACGTTGGCAATGCGTATCCTCATAAGAATCTCCCTCTTTTGTTTGCGTGTGCCCGGGCATTTCCCGAAACAAAACTCGTTTTGGTGGGGAAAGAAGATTTCTTCTATGCTCGGCTGAAACAGGAGGCAAAAGAACGGGCAGGAGATAATGTTATTTTTGCTGGCTTCCTGATCGACGAAGAACTTTCGACCCTGTATCGTTTTGCGCGAGTCTATCTTTTCCCTTCTCTCTATGAAGGATTTGGTCTGCCGCCACTAGAAGCTATGGCTCATGGTACCCCAGTTATTTCCTCTAACCGTGGATCACTTCCAGAAATTCTTGGTAAGGCAGCACTCTATTTTGATCCTACTTCAGAAAAAGATTTGGTGGAGGCGATAGAAAAGGTGCAGTCCGACCCCATACTCTGGAAGAATCTACAAGAAAAAGGATACAAACAAGTTGCTACCTTTCATTTTCAGGATATGGCAACTCTAACGCATCAGATTTACCAGGCAGTACTCAAAAATACAACACCTTCCCATGACACTTTTTCCTCCCTCACAACCTCCTCGTCCAACCGCGCTCTCTGATATGAAAGCGGCTTCAGACTTGGGCTCTGATTCCTTTACCTTTTCTCATCAAGTGCCACAAGCTACCAAAGAGTCGGTATTTTTAGAGCCGGCTCGATATCAAAGACCAGCATCGATCGCTCGAAAAAAAACTATTCTTCTCGTAAGTTTCTTTCTCTTTTTGATCCTCGTAGGAGTGGCCAGTGTTCATTATGGCCTTTCAAGCAAAGATACCACCCTAAAACAGGTAGAAGGGGGCTATGATCATCTCAAGTCAGCCGAAGAAGCCCTACAATCAAAACATTACGATCAGGCAGTTTCGCATTTTCAAGAAGCAGAGCGTCTCTTTACTCAAGCTCAAACAACAGTGACCCTGTCTGGAGGAATGTTTTTTGATATCTTTCGTTTTGTTCCAGGTCTTTCCAAGCTTTCTTCAGGAAAACACGCTGTGGCTGCAGGGAAGTATTTTGCTGAAGCCGGAATTCCGCTGGCGACTCTGGTAGCTCATGTGTCTTCTTCCAAAGATGCCTACACCCAAGGGGAAAAGCTTTCTCTACTTGATCTGTTTGCTCAATCCAAGGTGCCGCTGGCTCAGGCTAAAACCTCTTTGGAGCAAGCCGATCAAGAGCTAGAAAAAGTCCGTCTGGATGACGTTCCCTTTGAAAAAAGAAATCAGTTCGTGGCTGTCCGAAGTGCTTTACCGACGCTCCTCAATCTTCTTTCTGGTTTTGAGAAAAACGAACAACTGATTCATGAGCTTTTAGGAGGAAATGGTCCTCGCGTGTATCTCTTTCTTTTGCAGAACAATCATGAGATGCGTGCCACGGGTGGCTTTATTGGTACCTATGCGCTTCTTGATATTAATGATGGTAAGATACGACGTTTCTTTGTTGATGGTATTTTTAACCCAGATGGCCAGCTCAAAGAAAATATTGTCCCACCAAAACCACTTCAAAAGGTGAGTGCCGGGTGGAGCCTTCATG
Source organism: uncultured Bdellovibrionales bacterium (assembly GCA_964471075.1). Classification (GTDB taxonomy): domain Bacteria; phylum Patescibacteriota; class Minisyncoccia; order Moranbacterales; family UBA1568; genus UBA1568. Next base: position 11,673 of record CAYYET010000012.1, on the reverse strand, counting down.
ATAGTAACTGGTTTCCCGATTTTCCGACCTCAGCCGAGAAAGCCATTTTCTTTTATGAAAAAACTGGCGGCCCAACGGTAGATGGAGTTATTACGGTGACGCCTGTTATTATGCAGAAACTGCTTTCGGTCACGGGCCCTATTACGCTGCCGCAGTATGGACTGACCGTTGATGCTGATAATTTTATTCCTGTTATTCAAGAACAAGTAGAAGTAAAGTATGACAAAGAAGAAAATCAGCCCAAAAAGGTACTTGCTGATTTATCACAGGCTTTAGTGGAAAAAGTCTTTGCGGTACAGGATAAAGCAACTCTTGCTCGCATTGCTGAGTCGCTCGTAAACGGGCTCAACGAAAAACATATCTTACTGTATGCTCGTCATCCTGATACGGAACGCTTAATTGATGAGGTTGGATGGTCAGGTAGACTGCTCGATACACCGCAGGATTACCTTTCGGTCGTTAATAGTAATATCAATGGTTACAAGACTGACGGGGTAATTGATGAACACATTGAACACGAAGCGGAAATACAAGATGATGGGTCAGTGATTGATACGGTTACGGTCACGCGTGTTCATCATGGCGGTGATACGCCGTATGAGTGGTGGAATAAAGTGAATGCTGATTATATGAGAGTTTATGTTCCCAAGGGTTCAGAGCTGTTGTCTTCCGAAGGAACGACGTGGGAATTTCCTGAAGCACCACTGGACTATGATAAGCTTGGATTTCAAAGAGATGCTGAAGTAGAGCAAGAAGAATCGCACATGAGTGTTGATCCAAAAACAGGGGTCCGAATTTCTGAAGAATCTGGTAAAACAGTGTTTGGTGCCTGGGTGTATGTGAGTCCCAAGGAAACAGTTACGGTGCGGTATCGGTATCGTTTACCTTTTTCTATGGATGCTCCGGCTATCAAGAATGGAGCGGTAGATTCGTACTCTGTCTTATTCCAAAAGCAGTCCGGATCTTTGGGGAGTAGCCTTATTTCAGAGGTTTCTTTACCAGAAAGCTTCCAGCCTATTTGGCAGACTGAGCCAAATCTGGTACCGTATGGTCGAGCACTCCGTCGTGAAACGAATTTACAAACCGATGTTTTTCAGGGGGTCGTTTTTGGCTCTCGTTGATTTTTGAATTCCATGGTCAAGAAAGTTGTTCATCAAATTGCTTCGTGGGGAAGTACGCCCAGTACTACGGTTGGGGGAGCGGCACTTCTCATTGCTTTTGCTGGTATCGCGAGTCGCTTTTTGGGATTTATTCGAGATCGCGTTCTGGCTTCGCAGTTTGGTGCTGGTGATGTACTCGATGCTTACTATACTGCCTTCCGTCTTCCGGATCTGGTGTATAGTTTTTTGGTGTTGGGAGCGCTCAGCGCTGCCTTTGTCCCTGTTTTTACTGAGCTGCTCACACAAGAAAAGAAAGAAGAAGCCTGGAAACTTACTCGAGGCGTGCTTCATGTAACTTTGGCAACATTAGGATTGTTTGCTTTGGTTGGCATTCTTTTTGCTCCAACGCTTACTCATTTTTTGGCACCTGGATTTAGTGAAGAAAAGCAGGCTTTAGTGACTATGCTGACTCGTATCATGCTCCTTTCGCCACTCTTCTTGGCAGCCAGCTCAGTGTTTGGAGGGGTATTAGTATCCTTCAAGCAGTTTGCCGCGTATTCGTTTGCACCCGTCTTTTACAATGTCGGTATTATTTTTGGTGCGCTGTTTCTGACCAGACTCTTTGGACCCATTGGTCTGGCATGGGGAGTGGTTTTGGGATCGATGCTTCATATGCTGGTTCAATATCCAACACTCCATCGTTCAGGTTTTCGGTATCAGTGGGAACTTTTTACAGCGTGGAAAGATGAAAATGTTCGTAAGGTGCTGAAACTTATGGTTCCTCGCTCTCTTGGTATGGCAGTCAATCAGGTGAGCTTGCTCGTTATGACTATTTTTGCTTCGACCCTTGTGTCAGGAAGTTTGGCAGCCTTTACTTTGGCTAACAACATTCAAAGCGTGCCGTTAGGACTTTTTGGTATTGCTTTTTCTTTGGCAGCTTTTCCTTCGTTGTCACTCTTTGCAGCCAAGAAGAATGATAAAGAATTTTTTCTCATGTTAGCGGAGACGTCACGCAAGATTTTGTTCTTCGTGGTACCCCTTTCGATTTTCATGATTATTTTTCGGGCGCAATGTGTTCGTGTTATTCTCGGAACTGGAAACTTTGATTGGCAGGATACTATTGCGACCTTTGAGGTGCTGAAGTTTTTGGCACTCAGTTTATTTGCTCAAAGTTTGATTCCGCTTTTTGCTCGAGCCTTTTTTGCCTTACAAAATACCAAGACGCCTCTCTATGTTGCGCTTGTCAGTGAAGCTCTTCACATTAGTCTGATTCCGATTCTTCTTCCGCAGTATGCCGTGGAGGGATTAGCTATCGCCTTTTCTCTTAGTACCATCATTAACTTTTTCCTTCTGTATTTCTTTCTTCGCAGGAGCGTTTCCTATTGGGATGATAAAATGCTGATCACACCGGTAGCAAAGATTTTCATGGCGTCGATTTTTGCTGGAGCTGTGGCTCAGTTTTCCAAATCAGTCTTTGCCCTGACTACTAATGAACTCGATACGTTTATTGAAGTGTTCTTGCAGCTCCTCTCCGGTCTGGCTATTGGGGGAGGATCGTTTATTCTGTTTTCCTACTGGCTCAAGATTGAAGAGTTGGAACGAGTGAAGCGTTTCTTCCTTTGCAAAGTTTTCCGTCAGCCAGAAACCGCCGCCTTGGCTGAAGATCATCCAGAAAAAGGGGATTGGTAGAGAGGGTTTGACAAGAGAGATGGGAGTTGGTATTTTGTACATACTATGAATTTATTTCAGTCTATCCATCGTTGCTTTATGTTTATTATGACTGGTCTCTTCCTTTGGGAGGGGCGAGGTCGATTTCTTTTTGCTGTTGCGCGTGGATAATCTCTCAATCGTTACAGTAAACAGAAGCCGGTCTCGCCAGATGACCGGCTTTTTTGTTCTTTTCACTGACACAGAAAGGATAAGACCATGTTTGTCGAACAAGTAAGTGCTCAGGACCGAATGAGGTTGGCGCTCGATCGTCTTTGCACTTGTGGTAATCCCAAAGATCGATACCTCTTCACCATTGCAGGCACTTCTGAAGGAGCTCTCAGGTCCTGCTGTCGGAAAGCGGCAGCAGACAAAGCTGGGGTCTCTCTGGAGCAACTCGAGGTGGTTCTTGGGCCTTGGGAAACGGATTGAGGGCATAACGGAAGGCGTAACTTAGAACTCTAAGATACGCCTTTTTTCTTGCTTCAGGGGCATTTTTCGGCTAGGCTTGGGAAATGGAGAAATCTATGCGACAAGAACAGATCAGAAACTTTTGTATTATTGCTCATATTGATCATGGCAAGTCGACCTTAGCGGATCGACTGATTGAACTTACCCAAACGGTAGAAAAACGGAAGATGAAGGAGCAGCTGCTGGATCAGATGGACCTGGAGCGGGAGCGCGGTATTACTATTAAACTTCAGCCGGTACAGATGCACTACATGTACCAAGGGACTGAGTACACCTTGAACCTCATTGATACTCCGGGACACGTAGATTTCCATTACGAAGTGTCGCGTTCTTTGGCGGCCGTCGAAGGGGCGATTTTGTTGGTAGACGCGACCAAGGGAGTCCAGGCCCAGACATTGGCCAATCTCTATTTGGCTGTTGAGCAGGGGTTGGAAATTATTCCAGTGATTAACAAGATTGATCTTCCGAACGCTCAGGTGGAAAAAACCAAGAAGGAAATTATTCATATTCTTGGATGTGTAGAAGATGACATTTTATTAGCTTCTGGAAAAACGGGAGTGGGAGTGCAGCAAGTTTTGGAACGAGTCATTGAACGAGTCCCAGCGCCCAAAGGAGATGAAGACAAGCCCTTGCGAGCTCTTATTTTTGATTCAGTCTACAACACCTACAAAGGAGTGGTAGCGTATGTAAAGGTTGTTGATGGAACCGTGAAGCGTGACGATGTGTTGTACATGCTGGGGACAGAGAAAGAAGGGGTGACGGTTGAAGTTGGACTCTTTCATCCGAATCTTGTAGCCACTGATATTTTGCAAGCAGGAGATATTGGTTATATTGCGACCGGACTGAAAGCAGTGGCTCATTGTCGGGTGGGTGATACGGTAACGTGGAAACAGAAAGAACGGGACGAAACCGTGATTGAGCCTCTGCCTGGTTACAAAGAAATTCGACCAGCAGTCTATGCGAGTCTCTATCCTGTGGAAGGGGATGACTATACACTTATGCGTGATGCGTTGGATAAACTGAAGCTTAATGATGCCGCTTTCGTTTTTGAACCGGAAAGCAATCAAGCGCTCGGTCGAGGCTTTCGTTGCGGTTTCTTAGGGCTGCTTCATCTGGAAATTATCCAGGCTCGTCTGGAGCGTGAATTTGGCCTGATACCGACTATTACCACGCCTTCGGTCGTGTACGAAATGCAGATTCGGGGACAGGAGAAACATGTTTCATTGTATTCACCTGTCGATTTGCCTGATCCAGCCAGCATTGAAGCTATGTATGAGCCGTATGTAGCCCTTTCGATCGTGGTACCAAGTGAATATCTCGGAAATGTCATGCAATTGGCTCAATCAATTCGAGCTGAGTACAAGAATACGGAATATATTGATGAAGAACGAGTGCTGCTTTCGTTTGAAGCGCCACTCATGGATGTTATCGTGAATTTTCATGATGATTTGAAGAGTGCTTCTTCTGGGTATGCTTCGATGAACTATGAATTGATCGGCTATCGGGAAAGCGACGTCGTGAAACTGGATATTTTGGTGGCAAATGAACCAGTAGATGCTTTTGCTCGGATGGTACCGAAGCGCGAGGCGTATGGTGAGGGCAAACGAGTAGTAGAAAAACTCAAAGAAGTCTTACCGAGACAGAACTTTGCCGTCGCACTTCAAGCTGCTATTGGGGGTAAGGTGATTGCTCGGGAAACGCTGGCAGCGTATCGCAAGGATGTGACCGGTTATATGTATGGCGGAGATTTTTCTCGTAAGAAAAAACTGCTGGAAAAGCAGAAAAAAGGGAAAAAGAAGGCTTTGGAAATGGGTAAGGGGAAAGTTTCCATTCCCTCGAGTGCTTTTTTAGCCGTGCTCAAGAAATAAAAAGTTTTTACTTGGCTCTTTGTGCTAAAAGAGGTATACTAAAGACATAATTTGTTGTGAGTATTTGTATGGCGGTAGAATTTACGAAAGATAATTTTGATCAGGAAGTACTCCAGAGTGATAAGCCAGTCTTGGTAGACTTCTGGGCTCCTTGGTGTGGACCGTGCCAGGTTATGGGACCGGTTATTGAAGAATTAGCTGGCGAAGTTACCACAACGAAAATTGGCAAATTAAACGTTGATGATCATCCAGAGATTGCTCAGCGCTATGGTATTATGTCCATCCCCACTATGAAGGTGTTCAAGGGTGGTCAGATTGTCAAAGAATTTATCGGTGTTCAGTCAAAAGACACTATCAAGACAGAATTGGCGAGTGTCTAGGAGTTTTTAGGAGGAAAACAAAAAATATGAAAATCTATAAGGAGAGGCTCGATCTGGAAAGTAAAGCCCAGATTGAATTCATTGATATTACGGATCAGGTTCAGGAAGTCGTGGATCGTTCAGGGATTCGTGAAGGCCAAGTGTTGGTATATGTACCACATACTACCATGGGCGTGGCTATCAATCATAATGAATCAATGCTGCTCCAGGATTTTATGCGAGTGCTCTACAAAATCGTTCCTGTTGATGCGCAGTATTCACACGATCTCTTCGAGCTTCGCCGTCAGGGGAGTATGTCAGATGGTCGCAGCAATGGTCATTCTCATTGTAAAGCTATCCTCTTGGGAAATAGCGAAACCGTTCCGGTAGAAAAAGGACGGCTTATTCTGACGGAACGACAAAATATCTTTGCTGTAGAGTTTGATGGATCGCGCAAACGGGATGTCGTCATTCAGGTAATTGGCCTTTAACCGTATTTGCTTGTGCGCTTGTCTATTTTCATTGCAACCTTTCTTTCTGTGGCCGCGGTTGGTTTCTTTTTTTTCGGTTTCTATGCCACTGATCATTTCACTGGTTCAGTAAAAACCGAGCAGCGCTTCGATGTTCGGCCCAACGAAGATGTTTTGACTCTGGGGAAGCGCCTCGAAGAAAGTGGCCTCATATTTTCTCGCTATACTTTCTTCTGGTATTTGTTTCATGAGGAAAAAACCCGCCAGATAGTAGCCGGACAGTATCTCCTCTCAGGAAATATGACGGTGCCTGAGATTGCGCTTGTCATGACAACGGGTAAGACTATTTCTCGTGATATCAGAGTCACCTTTCCAGAAGGCTGGACTCTTCAAAAAATGTCAGAGCGTCTTACTGCTAACAGCTTGCCCGGAGAAGAATTTCTGGCCTTGGCTCGTGAACCTCTTGCCTCCTGGCGACAAGACTTTGATTTTCTCAGCGATTTGCCAAAGAATGCTTCTTTGGAAGGATATCTCTTTCCTGATACCTATTTCTTTGCTCCCGAGGCCAAAGCAGAGGATATTATTGTTTCCATGTTAAAAAACTTTGGGAAAAAATATGACGCTACGCTTCGTGCCGGAGTAGCTGCCTCTGGTCATTCGCTTTTTTCTATTGTTACTTTAGCGAGTATCATTGAAGAAGAGGGGCGGACAGCAGAAGAGCGTGATCTAATCAGTGATATTTTCTGGAAACGACTGTCCATTGGTCAGCCGCTTCAGAGTGATGCTACGATCAATTATATTCATGGGACGACTCGTCTGCAGCCAACTTTGGAAGACACAGAAGTGGACTCGCCATACAATACGTACCGTAACGCAGGATTGCCTCCTGGACCCATTAGCAATCCAAGTCTCATGTCTTTGCATGCCTCTATTTTTCCTAAGAGCAATCCGTATTTCTACTTCTTGGTTGATCTGAATACCGGAGAGACATTCTTTGCCAAGACTTTTGAAGAACACGTGCGTAATCGAAACCTTCACGGTCTCTAAGTTATCAGCATGAAGTTCACTCATCGTGAAATCTTTGGAATCTTTCTTCTCGTGGTAGAAAGTTTACTCGCTCTCGGTTCATGGAGAGTCTTTTTGGAAACCGCTCTCGAACCTAATCTCTGGAACACCACTGTAGCGCTTGCCTGGTTTTCTTTTTTGGGAGCCAGTTTTCTTTTAGGAACGGTGGTGTGGGAGAAGAAGATATTTCAAATCATTGGTGCGGGACTCCTTTTTTTACCCAGTTTTTTGTTTATTCATACTTGGTATTATCCGCTTGTCATTCTGATAGCGTGGGTTATAGCCTGGAATAGTATTCATACGGTACAGCAAGAGATAACTGAACGTTTGCATTTCCATTTTTTTCATAATGTTCGTACCGGGGCGTTCTCACTGGTACTTGGTCTTACCCTCGCTCTATCGGGTGCTTATTATGTTTCTATACAGCAGGCCTCTTGGGAGGAGCTCCTGCCGCGCTTTAGCACTGGAGAGGGGACAGCCACGGCGATCTTTAAGACAGTAGCCTATATTTATCCAGCCTGGAAAAATTTAGGAGAGGAAGGGACAACAGTGGATCAGTTTCTTTTGAGTATTAAGAATAATCAAGAGGATGCTCCTTCTGAAATGTCGACCATGTCTTCTTCCGGAACTGCTTTACCAGATGTCATGCAATCATTACAGCAACTGGGCGTAGACGGTCTTTTTGACCAGGACCGTATTTCTGAAGAATTGTATCTTCAAGCAGGCCGCCAGCAAATAGCGAGTATCGTTGGAAGACCGGTAAGCGGAGATGAAAAAATGGCAGATATTTTCGCAGTAGTTATTCAACACAAGATTATTGCTGCTTTAAGTGGTGGGCAGGCTTCGCAACATCTTCCGCCACCCATTGTCCCATTTGTTTTGACTGTTCTCTTGTTCCTGACCCTTCTTCCCTTTGGGTCGAGTCTTTCGTGGCTATGGGCATTTTTGAGCTATCTCGTGTTCCGGGTAGTGCTTTCTTTTGGATGGATAACCCTTTCTCGAGCCACTCGGGAACAAGAGGTTCCCTTGCCGTAGATTAGCACTCATACATAGGGATTGCTAATTTTTCTATTTTCCGTTATGATAGGTCTGTTATAAGAAAAGACTCTATGGCTGATTACTATCAGACGCTTGGCGTATCCAAAAATGCTTCGGAAGATGAGATCAAGAAGGCTTTTCGTAAGCTGGCTCATAAATATCATCCGGACAAAGGAACAGGCGATGAGAAAAAATTTAAGGAAATTAACGAGGCCTATCAGGTGCTTTCGAATAAAGAAAAGCGCGCTCGCTACGATCACACCGGTCAGGACTATCACAGTCAGGGACAAGGCGGTGGTCAGGGTTTTGGAGGCTTTGATTTCAATGGCTTCAACGGCCAAGGCTTTGACTTTTCTGGATCAGGATTTGAAGATATTTTTTCTGATCTCTTCGGTGGAGGCATGGGTGGCCGGACCAGGAATCGATCACGCGGCGCCGATATTCAGGTGGATGTAGAAATTTCCTTTGAAGAAATGGTGCGAGGAGCCAAGCGTGACATCAAGCTGCGTAAACTTTCTTCTTGTGAAACCTGTCATGGTACTGGGGGAAAACCAGGATCCAAAGAAACAACCTGTTCTCAGTGTCAGGGAGCGGGACAAGTACGCCGAACCGTCCAGAGTATTTTTGGGGCCATGTCCCAAGTAGTGGTCTGTGATCGTTGTCGTGGTCGCGGAAAAACATATGAAGAGCAGTGCGTCACTTGTCATGGTGCTGGTCGTACTGAAAGAGAAGAAACGGTGTCTGTCGAAATTCCAGCTGGTATTGATAATGAACAAACACTCTCTTTGTCTGGTCGGGGAGCGGCTGGTGAAACTGGATCACCCGCAGGAGATCTCTATGTAGTGGTTCATGTAAAATCGCATGATCAATTGAAACGCCGAGGCGATGATATTATTTCTGACTATGCCATGAGTTTTGCTCAGGCCGCACTGGGGGATAAGGTAGAGATTGAAACTATTGATGGTGGTATCGTCATGAAAATTCCTGCAGGGACTCAGCCGGGGGAAGTGTTCCGTATCAAAGGCAAAGGTGTACCACATCTCAATCGTTATGGCCGAGGAGATCACCTTGTAACCGTGAGACTTTCTGTTCCTAAGAAGCTTTCTTCAGAACAAAAGCGGATGATCGAAGCCTTGCGAGACACTCGCTAGACGAGAAAAAGAAGCCTTTCCAAAGGCTTCTTTTTTCTTTAGAATAGGAAGATATTCATTATCTCTCTGTTATGCCTACCTGGAAATACCGAATTGAATCTCTCGCGGAAGAAAATGGTCCGCTTCACCCGGTAACTGAAGCGTTACTAAAGCAACGAGGAGTTGCTGATCCTGAGTCTCGGGAATATTTTTTGTCTCCCAATTTTGATCGCGATATCCATGACCCGTTTCTTTTTCGAGATATGGAAAAGATTATCGATCGAATTGAGAAAGCAAGAAAAAATTTGGAAACGATTGGGATTTTTGGTGACTTCGATGCAGATGGTGTGACCTCATCGGTCATTATGAGAGAAGCACTCGAAGCAGTTGGCGTCCCTGTGGCTGTGTATATTCCAGAAAAGGTGAATGAAGGTCATGGGTTCAATATGCTCGCCGTAGATTTTTTTGAAAGTAAAGGAGTGAAGCTGGTACTGACGCTTGATTGCGGTATCATGAATCACGACACGATCAGTGAAGCTAAGAAGCGTGGTATAGAGACGATTGTTATTGATCATCATCATGTACCGGAAGTCATGCCAGAAGCCTATGCCATCGTCAATCCGAAAGTACCTACAGAGACCTATCCTTTTCGTGAACTCTGCGGTGCCGGAACGAGTTTCAAGGTAGCACAGGCACTTTACCAGCGTTTTTTGCCAGACCAGAGGGATCAGTTGAAGTGGCTTTTGGACGTGGTTGCTACCGGGACAGTGGCTGATGTCATGCCGCTTGTTGGAGAAAATCGCTGTATCGTAAAATACGGTCTCATTGTGTTGTCGAAAACCAAGCGTATTGGTTTTCAAGAAATGTTTAGTGTAGGGGGTATAGCGATTGATGAGGATCATCTGCCAGATGCCCGAATGATTGGTTTTCAGATTGCCCCGCGGATTAATGCTGCTTCACGTATGGCGCATGCCATGCTGGCTCATGAATTACTCATGGAGCGCGATCAGGTACATGCGCGTACCTTAGCACTTGATCTTGAAGATTGTAATGTACGGCGTCAGAAAGTAAGTACCGAGGTAACCGATATGGTACGAGCTATTGCAGCGGAAAAATATCGCGAGAAAAAATTTATTTTTGCTGCTGATGAGAAGTTTCCGTACGGAGTAGTCGGTCTGATTGCTGGTCGTATTGCTCATGAATTTCATAAGCCGACCTGTATTATGACCAAGGGACTGACCACAAGTACAGGATCGTTTCGGAGTATTCCAGAACTCAATATTATCGAAACGCTGGAACAGTGTGGTGATATGCTCGAGAAGTACGGGGGTCATGCTCAAGCGGCCGGTATGACCATCAAAAATGAACGCATGGATGAATTTTATGAAAAGTTTAATGCTTTAGTTGAGAAACAACTTGAAGGAGTGGTCACGGAACCAGAGCAGTGGGTGGATGTAGTGGTCCAGCCAGAGCATCTGACCCCGAAGCTCTATAACGAACTGCGACTCTTCGCACCCTTTGGCGAAGGCAATCCCGAACCTGTTTTTGTACTCGAAAATATGGTCATACGCGAGGCTCGCTTAGTCGGGAATGGCAGCAAGCACTGGAAGCTCTCTTTAGTGTCAGAAGGAGGTGTGAAGTGTTTTGATGCTATCGGTTTTTCTCTGGGGAATCAATTTCCGGATCTCAAGGGAGATGATGTACTTGATGTTGCCTTTACTTTGTGCGAAAACACCTGGAACGGCTCGACCTCACTTCAGTTGAAACTTCTTGATATCAAACAAAAAAACACTGTTTGACAGCTCTTTTCTTTCCCGGTACTGTAGAAGCCATAGTTCTTCGGGCTTCGGCTCAATCAACCATGGAGTTAGCCATGAAATTCTTGATCAAAGGTGTTCTCCCAGGGAACACCCCTCAAGTGCTGCTACAGTCATTTGAGCCCTCTCACCAACCACTGATTCTGGGTGAAAAACAGGCAACCCGCACTCCATACTTTCCGGAATGCTTCGGAGAGCTGGTAGCGATAGCCTGCTTCGAAGAAGATCGCGATTGCCTTGGGAGTGGACACTCAAGTGCTGAAGTGTGCCATGTCATTGGTAAACCACTTCCTCGTCCAGCCCTGGAATCGTTTTGGCTCGGACGTTTGAAGCCAGGCTGGGAAAATGAGCCCGAAGTGGCTGAGATGTGGATGCTGTGTCAGCGTGGAGTTTGGCAAGAAATGCTGATTCCCTGCAGAGGACACCTGTCCTTGGTAGAACTTCTGTGTCAGTTGTTTGAGGGCGACTTCGGAAGTACCAAGATGCTAGCTTTTGGTACAGGTGATGCTCTTTCGGAGTTTGATCACTGTATCAAAGAAACCCTTATTCAGGAACCGGGCACCTGTCTCTTGGAAGCAATGGTCGAGCTTGGAATATCCATGGCTGAAATCAGTCAACGAGCTCCTTTCCTGGGTCATCAACTTGAAC
>CAYYET010000011.1:0-15286 GCA_964471075.1 uncultured Bdellovibrionales bacterium | reverse complement strand
TCCATGTTGTGCTCGATGACCATGACCGTATTCCCCTTCACCACCAGCTGTTCCAGAATTTCAATCAATTTTTTGACATCTTCATAATGAAGCCCAATAGTTGGCTCATCCAAAAGATAGATAGTGCGTTCAATATGTTGGCGATAGAGTTCACTGGCAATCTTGACTCGCTGAGCCTCTCCACCAGAGAGAGTCGTAGCTGATTGGCCAAGTTTCAGATACCCCAAACCTACTTCATTGAGGGTCTTCAAACGGTCCGCAATGGCCGGAATGTCAGCAAAAAATGAAAAGGCTTCTTCGATAGTCATCTCAAGCACCTGATGAATATTTTTGTGCTTGTACTTTACTTCCAGTGTTTCCTTGGTAAAGCGCTTGCCATCACAGACGTCACACTGGACATAGACCGTGGGAAGAAAATGCATTTCGACGGCAATAAAACCATTGCCCTCACAGGTTTCACAGCGACCACCAGGCCGATTGAAAGAGAAACGCCCAGGCTTCCAGCCACGGACTCGCGCTTCTTCGGTCGAGGCAAAAAGATCACGAACGTGATTAAAAGCACCGGTATAGGTCGCGGGGTTAGAGCGCGGTGTGCGACCAATAGGACTTTGATCAATCATAACGGCTCGAGAAAGATATTCACTACCGGTAAACGAGGTACAATTGAACGTTTCTTTAGACTTGTAGCGGCGATCAAAACGAGCCTGAAGATTCTTGTGAAGAATTTCATAGAGAAATGTAGACTTCCCCGAACCTGATACACCCGTCACCACGTTGAGCCGACCCAGTGGAACATCGACATTCATGTTCTTGATATTGAAAAGATTGCCACCACGAATCTTGATCGTGCCTTTGTCTTTGCTTCGGCGTGTTGCTGGCACAGGTACGGTTTCTTCACCACGCAAATAGGCGAGCGTGAGAGAATGGGAGGTATTTTTTGGTGCAGTCAGTAATTGATCCAAATATCCAGACACTACCACTTCACCGCCATGGACTCCAGCCTTCGGACCAATATCCACAATATAGTCAGAAGCAAAGATGGTATCTTCGTCGTGTTCTACGATGATGATAGTGTTGCCCAATTCCCGCAGGGCCTTGAGTGTTTCGATCAAGCGCTCATTATCTCGCTGGTGCAAACCAATAGTTGGTTCATCAAGTACATACAAAGCTCCTACTAGTTTGGAACCCAATTGACTAGCCAAACGAATGCGCTGGGCTTCTCCACCCGAGAGAGTATTCGCTCGCCGATCGAGCGTAAGATAATTCAGGCCCACATCAAGCAAGAACTGCAGACGTCCCCCGATTTCTCGCAAGACCACTGAAGCAATTTGACGTTCTCGTTCTGACAATTTCAAATCATCAAAAAACTTCTTGGCTTCTTCGGTCATCATGGCCGTGATTTCGACGATATTTTTCTTGCCAATCAAAATATGGAGCGCTTCTTCACGAAGACGTGTACCATGACAAACTTCACAAGGCTCATCACCAAAAAAATGTTTCGTTCCTAATCCGTTACAGGCTTCACAAGCACCATACGGTGAGTTAAAGGAAAACAAGCGTGGTTCTACTTCTGGATAGGAGAAACCATCATACGGACAAGAAAACTTGGCAGACAAAACAAATTTTTCGTCTCCGATATGAATCTGTACCAGCCCCTCACTTTCTTCCAAGGCTCGCTCCACTGCTTCCGAAAGACGCTCTTCGGAAGTTTGAGGAAACTTTTCAAATTCCTCGATGGGCACCTCGTCAACAATAAGATCGATGTCGTGTTTCTTGTTTTTCGACAGAATAACCTGCTCACGCAAACTCTTGCGCACGCCATCAAGAAAGATTTCTGAGAAACCTTTATTGAGAGCATTGTAGAGAAGCTGATAGTATTCTCCTTTGCGACCACGGACGACCGGCGCCGTAATAATAAGTGTGGATTTTTTCTTCTTCGCAGAGCCGAGGGCATCGTGTACTTTATTCGAAACAATCTCAAGCATTTCTTCTGTCGAAAGTTTCTGAATTTCTCGCCCACAAATCAAACAATGGGGCCGACCCAAACGGGCATAGAACACCCGAAGATAGTCGTAAATTTCTGTGACCGTAGCCACTGTTGAACGCGGATTACGACTGGCCGACTTCTGATCAATCGAAATAGCCGGCGAAAGACCAACAATTTCATCGACATCCGGTTTTTGCATCGTGTTCAAAAACTGCCGAGCATAGGCGGAAAGAGATTCCACATACCGACGCTGCCCTTCGGCAAAGATAGTATCAAAGGCCAGGGAAGATTTTCCGGAACCAGAAAGTCCGGTAAAAACAATCATAGCACCACGAGGCATCTCCACCGTGATGTTCTTGAGATTATGAGTCCGCGCTCCTTTGACGATAATAGCGTGTGCTGGATCGAGAATGAGATGGTGTTTTTTTGCTTCGTGCTTTGTCATACAAACAATAAACCGTTCGATTAGAAATATTCGAGCATGGCTCGATAATCTTCTTCACGCTCCAAGTGCACTACCAGCTCAACGGTACCTTCAGGCAATTCCTGGCTGAAGACACCGAAGTCATCAATCCAGTCGAGACTGACCAGATAATCAGAGGTTTCAAAAGAAGCTCCTTGATACAGTTTTGTAGTGCGTTTCCAGAAGGCATCAAGCATGCGGGCGATGAGGTTGAAATCAAGGGGCAGAATCATTCCTTTTTTACTGAAACGGACATAGCGCGCACCATACTCCTGTGCCAGTTTCACAAATACTTTGGAAAACGCTGGAAAGAAATGAAGATGCTCATGAGAGTTCAGTCCATCAGGCAAACGACCAAACAATTCCTGAAAACGAAGAATCTGATCGCGCCACTCCGCTTCTATCTTTTTTACTGTGAGCAGTCCCGTGTAGTAACGCATGAAGAAATTGATTCCTCGCAAGAGAGCGCTCTCCTTGACCTTAGAGCCACTTTTGAGCAAACCAATAAGTTCAAGATGGAGATCAATTTTCACCCCGGAAGCCTTGAGAGCCTGGGCTTGATCATACGATACATAGTGAATGAGAACCGCTACCCGATCCACTTTACCCTCATGTACCAAACGCAAAATCGGTTCAGCCGTCTGGCGAATACCGTAATCATCAGCTGTCACAATGAAATTTTCACGGGTATGCTTGGTCATCTCTGAGAAAAAGAAAAAAGAGATACGCCCCATTGTGGCAGAAAAATAGCCCCGAGGCAAGTCTCCTCTCCTTACTTTACTACGGCTCGCCCATTCTTTAGGACGACCCCTTCTTTCTTCAAAATGGCTGCTTTACGCTTAGTGCCTCCCCGATTATAGTCTCCTAAACTGCCATCAGCACGAACTACTCGATGACAAGGAATCTGAGGATCATAATTCTGTTTCATGAGACTTCCTACTGCCCGAGCCGCTCCCGGAAAACCAGCTTTCGTAGCGACAGCTCCATACGTCATCACCTGACCTTTACGAATACCTTTTACTACCCTCTGTACCGAGGAAACAAAGGATGAAGAAGCAGATTTCTTGGACATTTGAGCCATAGAAACACGGGTCATCAATTACTCTTTGTCCTCGCCCATTGCCGCTTTCAGTTTTGCAGCCGCTGCTTCTACAGTAGTCTTAAAATCATTCATGGCTTTTTCAATAGCAGCATGCTTGGTATCAGCCAAAGCACGAATCTCATCACTTATTTTATCAGTACTACTCCGGTCTGCTTCCAAAGCCTTATGCGCTGCTTGCAAGGCTGTCTGAAAATGAGTGCGTACTGTTTCTGGAGAGGTGCCATCAGCACATTCTGCCTTCGCTTTTTCTACCGCTGCTTTCACTGCTGCTTCAAAAGTATCAGCTGTTTCTCCAGCTTTGTCTTTACGATTAGCAAGAAGGCTATCAACTCCACTGCGGAAGGCTGCCAAAGCCGCATCCACTGCTTCTCGACGTGTTTCTACAGCTTGCTCGACGGTTTTCTGAAACTCTTCTACCGCTTCTTTTTTTGCATCAGTATCTGCCTTTTCTTCAAGCTTTTGATACATTTCACTGCGTTTCGTATCAGCATCGGAACGACTATCACCAAGTTTGGCATCTCGAGTTTCACGGCCATCATCCATGTGTTCAACACGGCCGGTACGCCACTGATCAAATTTTTCTCGGCCATT
Organism: uncultured Bdellovibrionales bacterium; assembly: GCA_964471075.1. Lineage (GTDB taxonomy): Bacteria > Patescibacteriota > Minisyncoccia > Moranbacterales > UBA1568 > UBA1568. The sequence goes on along the minus strand of CAYYET010000011.1, from coordinate 11,143 downwards.
GGCTAGACCGGTGGCAATTTTCCCTGCCGTCTCCGTGAAACGACTGCAGAACATCTGCTGCATTTTTTCTCTCATTTCTTCTCCTCGTTCCGTCCCTCGCTCTTCCATAGCCTTACTCACCGTTGAGCGCATTTCGTCTCGATTCGTTGGAAGCGGCACCATAGCCGAAGCCATAAGAGGCATGGTCAAAGAAAGGACACTGAGAAGAGCAGACAATCTTTTGCTATATTTAAAAACTATCTTTGTCATAAGAGGTATCTAAGTTATTTACACTGTCACTTTCAGCATTCATCTCTTCTAACATGCCTGTTTCCTCATCATCCATAGCAGTAGCATCTACACGAGATTCAGAAACAATACTCGCCGTAATATCATCGACATTCTCTGGAACCGGGGTATTTGTTGTTTGAGAAGCGGAAGCATCCGTCATATTCTTGGAAGACATTTCCGTTTCTGGCATAGCCTGCTGAAATTGAAGCCACACTGCGGTGCCCAGGAGCGCTATTACTACCAACCCGAGTACTACCCCGAGCGTTTGTTTTTGTATCATAGGCGTTTTCATAAGATGAATTAGGCCTGCTTTCTTATTATACCTCGCTCCCTTTTCTCTGACAACGCAGCTAAAAATCCCTTGTAAAAAGGATCCTTCGGTGCTATTTTTGAGGCAACTTCCTTAACAACATGAGGAGAAAGCCATGTGGACAGAGGCTTTGGCTCGTCAACAGAACAGTTCTTTCATTGTCTTTGTGATACAAGTCACGACACCTCCGGTCCCCGAAACAGGCGGGGCTGTTCCTATTACTTGTCTCGAGAGCGAACTGGGCCGACTCAGCTACTCATGGCGTTTTCCTAACACCCTACTCTTCAGAGACATTTACAGTAGCAGTCTTTCTGAATTCCTCGTAGGAGTGAAGTTCCAGGCTAGAGATTCGCTTGCTAAGATGTTCTGGGAAGTAAACCTTCTCCGTCTCTATTCGGAAAGAGGTTTCGTTTTTACCCCAACCGTACGAGACGTTATCGCCATTCAGGCAGAGCAAATTACCAGGTCCTTTCCCGAGAATTTCGGCTTTCCTCCGGGATTCGTTATTGAACTTAAGCTTCTCCTTCCTGGGGTCACGCAATCGTGTGATTGGTTAGGAACTCGTAAACGAATCATGAGTCACTGGCCAACTGATGACATCCGCCAGAAAACAAACAGAAATAATAGCAGATGAGATCCGTCTGCTTTTTCATTTTTCTAAAATAAACGTGAACGAACGGTCTTTTTCTTTTTCTTACCACCCAAAGATTCTTCCAAGGCCTGAATTTCATCACGCAAGATAGCAGCCGTTTCAAAATCGAGTACCTTTACCGCCGCTTGCATTTCTTTTTCTTTCAAACGAATGAGTTTTTCAGGATTCTCGGCAAAAATTTCTCGATCGAGAGCAACATTGGCCAGTACCGCCTTGTCGTGCTCGCTCTCCATAGACTCTGTGATATCGTGAATTTTTTTCTGAATGGTCTGAGGTGTAATCCCGTGTTCTTTGTTATAAGCCATCTGAAGCGTACGGCGGCGGCTGGTTTCATCCAGAGAGCGGCGAATAGAATCTGTGACTGATTCAGCATACAAGGCTACTCGACCCGAAGCATTACGAGCCGCCCGACCAATGATCTGAATGAGTGAGGTTTCGGAACGAAGGAATCCCTCCTTGTCCGCATCAAGAATGCCAATGAAGGATACTTCTGGCAAATCCAATCCTTCACGAAGCAAGTTTACTCCTACCAAACAATCAAATTCTCCCTTACGAAAAGCGGTAAGAATTTTGATACGTTCAATGGTTTTGATATCACTATGAAGATATTCAGCCTTAATCTTTTTTTCTTTGAGATAGGTAGCTAAATCTTCAGCCATTTTCTTGGTCAAGGTAGTAGCAATGACACGGCCACCTTTTTCAACTTCTTTGACCGCTTGTTCAATAAAATTCGTAATTTGTCCTGGATAGTCACCTTTTTCATGAATAGGTAAGACTTCTACCTCTGGATCAAGCAGTCCGGTTGGGCGAATAACTTGTTCCACGATCTGTGTACTAATTTCACGCTCATAGTCAGCTGGCGTAGCGGAAGTAAAGATCACCGGACCTACCCGCTCCAAAAACTCTTCATAACGAAGCGGTCGGTTATCAAGCGCACTGGGTAATCGAAAACCATATTCTACCAACGTTTTCTTGCGTGACTGATCACCAGCATACATACCACGAAGCTGGGGCAAGGTCACATGTGACTCATCAATGACCGTCAGAAAGTCAGGGGTACCATCAGATAAATGAGGAAAATACGAGAGGAGTGTTTCTGGTGGTTCCCCTGGTTGTTTGCCCGACAAATGACGCGAGTAATTCTCTATACCATTGCAGTAGCCAATCTCCTCAATCATGGCCAGGTCGTAGTTGGTGCGACGTTTGAGACGTTCTACTTCCAAAAGTTTCCCTTCAGCTTCTAATTCACTCAATCGAATGGCGAGTTCTTCACGAATGGATTGAAGAGCTGCAGCCTGCTTCTCTTTGTCAGTAATAAAGTGCTTGGCCGGAAACAAAAAAATATTGTCCGCTGTGCCAAGAATTTTTTGAGAGACCGGGTCAATCTTGGTAATGCTGTCAACTTTTCCGCCGATAATTTCAATAAGATAGATAAACTTTTCCGACACCGGCATAATCTCTACTCGATTTCCCATACTCCGAAACTGGCCCGGTGCCAGATCAGCATTGGTCCGTTCAAAGAAAATAGCCACAAGATGGTGAAGCAGCTCGGTACGAGAAATAGGCTGCCCCACTTCGAGACGCATATTTTCTTTTTCATATTCTTCCGGACTTCCTAAACCGTAGATACACGAGACCGAAGCTACAATAATGACATCTTGCCGGGTGAGAAGCGCCTGCGTAGAAGCGTGACGCAAACGATCAATTTCCGCATTGATCTGGGCATCCTTTTCGATATATGTATCCGTTACCGGCAAATAGGCTTCTGGCTGGTAGTAATCGTAGTAAGAAACGAAATAGTGTACCGCGTGATCCGGAAAAAACTGCTGATATTCCTGAGCCAGCTGAGCGGCCAATGTTTTATTGTGAGCAATAACGAGCGTTGGCTTATCATAGGCCGCAATGACGTTGGCCATAGTAAACGTTTTTCCGGAACCCGTTACGCCCAGCAGTGTTTGGAAACGATTTTTTTTCTTCAGTCCATCCGAAAGACCAGCAATCGCTTTGGGCTGATCTCCTGCTGGTGGCCAGGCTGAAGAGAGGTGAAAAGCAGACATACCATTATTTCTTAAACCAACTGGCTATCTTGTCACAGAAGTGATGATACAAGGCTTTGCCGCGACCGCGTTCGGTATAGAGAATAAAGAGGATGAGTCCAATTGCTATAATAACTGCGATATCAATAATCGTTTTTACATCATCGATACGGCGCCAGAGGGTGTGAAGCTTGGCGATACCCGCATAGCCAATATAGAGATAGACCAAATCCTTCAAAAAGTTTCCTGCATACGTAGCCAACAGAAAGACTCGGAGGTCCATTTTGATAATGCCGGCCGTGATAGAGACGGGCGTGGTAGGAAACGGCGGCAGCAAGCGAAGGAGAAACAGTACGCCGCCATCTTTCCAGTGATGACCAACAAAGCGCTTACCAATATTCTCTAAATCTTGGTGCTTCACTCCAAACCACTTGGTCGCCGTAGGAATGAGTAGGTCTTCCAGTTTGTCCCCTAAGAAATAATAGAACCACGCTCCGAGGACTTTGCCGATATTCCCGACTGCTGCTAAGAGCAGTAAAAACCAAAGAGGCTCACTGCGCATAAGCGCCACCGAGCCTGCCACTCCCATAATAAGCGCCGAGGGAATAGGACTAATGACCTCTTCCAGAAATGAACCCACAAACACAAAAGCTTCAAGAGGCATGTGAAAAGCGGCGTATTTTACAAGATGTTCCAGATTTGAGAAAAGATGCATAAAAAAAGGTGGTAGACCTTCATAGTATACCACCTTCCTCATTCCGTCACGTCCTTTAGTTGATAAAGGTCAGAGCATTTCCCTTCTTAGAACCACGTCCCGTACGGCCAATACGATGGATGTAATCTTCGTAATTTTCCGGCAGTTCGTAGTTGATCACGTGAGTCACATCAGGAATATCCAAGCCTCGAGCCGCTACATCAGTGGCTACCAAAATGGTAATCTGATCTTCCGTAAAACGACGAAGGGCTCGCTGACGCTGCGACTGGGATTTATCACCATGAATAGAATCAGCTTTGAAGCCTCGCTCTACCAATTTATGAGCCAGTTTGTCGACACCGTGCTTGGTGCGACCGAAAATCAACACTTTTTGGAATTCCGGTTTCAGAAGCAGATTATGCAAAACTTCAATCTTTTCTTCCTTCGGCAACACACGTACCACATCCTGATCCACATTTTCTGAAGTAGCTCGAGATTTAATAGCAATCGTGACGGGGTCATTCAAGAACTTCTTGGCCAGCTCTGCAATTTCATGCGGCATAGTGGCTGAGAAAAAGAGCGACTGACGAGGTGATTGCATAAGCGCCACCAAGTACTTGATGTCTTTGATGAAGCCCATATCGAGCATACGGTCTACTTCATCCAATACAATATTGTTAAATTCTCCGAGATGGAGTTTATCTCGTTCTACCAGATCTTTCAAACGGCCCGGTGTCCCAATAACAAAACTTGGGTTACGAGCCAAGCTGCGCATTTGTTCGGCAATATGAGCACCACCAATACACAAAGCTGATCGCAGCCCAGACCCCTGAGAAAATTCGCGCAGTTCTTCTTCAATCTGAAGAGCCAGTTCGCGCGTCGGCACAATAATGAGCGCCTTTTCTGTTTTGTGCTTAAAGGTTTTATGAATAAGCGGCAAGAGAAAAGCGGCGGTCTTGCCGGTTCCCGTGTTAGCAATGCCAATGACATCACGACCCTGCAAAATATGAGGAATGGCTCCATCCTGAATCGGTGTCGGATGAACATAGCCGCGAGCAGCCACATTGGCTTTGAGCTTACTGTGCATCTCAAAATCAGCAAAGCGATGCTTGGGATTGTATACTTCCGTCTCCGTTGTCTGGATCGCCTTTTTCACAAACTGGGTGAAATCAAGCTCTCGTTCTGCTGGACGCTTTTTGCGCCGTCTATTGGTCGGACGACCAAAACGGTTCACGGACGCGCGTGAAGAGGAGCGCCCGCCCCTCGGGTTTCTACTAAACATTCTTTTGAATGTTACAAAATTAGTCTTAGCTCCTCCCCTCGTAGAGCAAAGACTCCCAAAAGGATATAGAGGACTTCTGTGAGTCCTAGAGTAAGAACTTCATTAAAGCAGAAAAATTATTCCGTGTCAAGACCTGGCCCGAGAAAAGGCTTGGAGTTCACGTTTTCGCTCCTGATAATCAGGGATAGTTTGGGTTACCAATGCCCAGAATTTCTGCGAATGATTCAACTCTTTCAAATGACAGAGTTCATGGACAATGACGTAGTCTCGTAGATGAGCGGGCAAGAATAAAAGTTGATAGGTAAAAGACAAATTTCCTCGAGAAGAGCAGCTGCCAAAACGCGTTTTTTGATTCCGGATAGTCAGCCTTTGATAAGTAAGATGGTAGAACTTTGCAAAATATTCCAGGCGTTCAACGATACACTGACGAGCTGCTTCTTTATACCGTAAATACTCTTGTCGACTACCTTGATGCAGAAAGGGTACCGGTAACTTTTCTAAGTGGCTTTTCGCTTCAAGAATCCACTCTTTTTTACTGAGAAGATATTTTTTTCCGAACGCTACGGAAATGAAGCGCGGTAAAAACAAGGTGATCGTCCCATTTTGTTTTACGGCAATTCGCATCCCCTTCCCGCCTCGTTTAATCTTGCGAATAATAACCTGATCGAAGATATCAGTCATTGAAGTGTTTGCGGAGAATCTCTTCTACATGGGCCACTTCAGAGTCGTGTAAATTATCCTGATGATTCTCTCGAAGCGTACTCATCATCTGATCTATCTCCTTACCACTCACACCGTGCGTATCAAAAAATCCTCCATCTCTATCCATGTGAGCTTGCAAAGTATTGTAGACTTCCTCACCTTTGATCCGGCCTAATCTGTCATGAAGGTCATAACGCACCTGTCTACTCGCTTCTCGTGGCGAGATATGACGATCAGAATCCGCCAAGGACGGTCCACCAGATACTGGTTTTTGAGAGGATGGAAAGACTGAAAAAAGTCCCATAAGAAGAAATCAAGAATTACTCTCTATATTATACTCCCGGTTTTTAGAAAAAGAAAAAGGAACGATCGCCGAAGCAAATCATTCCTTGTGACAAACATGGTTGTCGACTACTTGTTTCTGGGCGGCTTCTGGTAGCGTGGTTGGTCGATGACCAACCGACGTTCCGATGGCCCAGCATCAGCTTCCGGTTTCGCGCCACGGACAGAGCCCTGGAGCGTGGGTGTGGCTCCGGCTGAGGTCGGTATGTCCGAGAGGCGAGAACCACCGTTGACGGCTTGACCCACAGCGATGCACAGGCCCGGCATGCGGACCGTCGGCGCCTTGGGAAGGTTCTTCATGCTGCCCCGCCGTTCTGGTTGATCCCGAGCCGCTGGTCGACTTCGGCGAAGCCGGCACGGAGCTGTTCTTCCAGGTGAGCCCGGCTCACCGAGGGGCTACCATGCCGGGTATCAGCTTGGCTGCCTGCTTCGATGAAGCCGCGTTGAGTGTGGGAATGACGGCGATTGCCATGGTGAGCGCCAGAACCAGGCTGGCGCGCTCCACGAGAAGCATCTTTCAATTCGATCTCCTTCTTTGCTGTTGAACTCAGAACATCACCCATTGATGAACCGAGCCGCTTGAGAAGAACTATTCCACCCAAACGGCTCGGTTCACGCTTCAAAAACTCTCAAAGAACATTGTTCCAATTATACACTTTTTCGTCGAAAAGTCAAGGAAGGGCGGCATCTTCCCCGACCGTCATCATCACTTTGTCGGTGCTGGTAGTGGGCACATGTTTACCAGTCGGATAATGAAGAATAGCCTGATAGAGTACTTCCTGAGGATAACGATATCCTTCTCCTCGTCGTGTCCCAGGATCGTTGGTAATAAATTCTTGTGTGACATCATCATATCCTACAATGACCAGCATATGACGCAGCGGCCCAGGGGGTGTAAAGTTCGGATTCTTCAATACTTGCCCATTCGTAGGAACAATAACCAGTTTATTTTTGACTAATGCTTCTTTGATATCCTGAGGAGTAATATCTGTTTGCACCAACCCAAAAGCATGGAAATATTCATTGAAGAGCCATGCGGTATCTTCCAGAGAAGTATCAACAGCATGACCAAAATGTTTTTTTTCAAAAGCTACTACGCCCTGAATACCTTTTCTGGCTGATTCTTTGGTCAAGGTTTTTTGAGTAAGCCAAGCATCGGCCATCAGAAGCGAGGCTTCTTCACAAGCATCCTGAAAAGTCGGATCACTCCACTCCGCAAAAGGCGCCTGCACCGTAAAAGGTACATCCTCTATAAGAAAGTGTTCCGGAAGTTGGACCGGCAAGTTCAGTAGTACCTTTTCTGAAGGAACGAGAGACAGGTCCTGTGACACTTCTTGTACTGGAGAAGTTTCTGAGAAAAGTCTTTCCTCAGAAGGTAAAGGTTTAGGGAAAAAAGAAGAGAAGGAAAGGAAAAGCCAGACAGAAAAAAGGAGTGCTATCCCAACAAGAAGAATTCGTTTCATGCTTCTTCACTCTTCCTTTCTTCTTTACGAAGAGACTGTTCTCGAAGCATCTGAAACTGCTTCTGGAAAGCTTCCATTTCGCTATCAGAAAGATCCTCCAGATCCAACAATTGATTGCGAGAGGCACGACCAGCCCGAATCAATTCATCGAGCTTCAGGTGCATCGCCTTTGCATCACGATTCTGGGTATTTTGAACCAAGAAGATCATGAGAAATGTCAAAATAGTAGTACTGGTATTAATTACCAGCTGCCAAGTATCAGAGTAGCCATAGTAGGGACCCGCTAATGCCCAGGCCACTACAATCAAAAAGGCAAAAACAAAAGCCTTGGAGGATCCCATCATGCGTGAGGCACGCAAGGCGATTTTTCGAAACAGTTCATTGAGACTCATAGGAATGATATTTATTTCCTCTATCATAACACAAAAACCACCTTTCGGTGGTTAGGGAGAAAACTTATTTAAGAGAGGTCCCCGAAAGCCTCAACACTCCTATCCGGCCGAATGAGAATACGTACAGAGGCCCCTGCTCCATTTTCTTCTGTATGAAGAAAAGCTTTCATATGAGCATTCTCTTCTTCACTCCACTGATTACTATCGATTGGAGCCCAAGAGCACTCCTGATCCCGCTTGTCAGGATGAAGTTGAGAGCCATAAGGTGATTCTTCTCCTTGATTGGTATGCAAGTTCATACGATATGAACCCACAGGCCACCAAGAGAGGTCTGCTTTGTAATAGCCGTCACGATCAGTATCAGACAAAGCAATCATTTTCTCTCCATTTTTATTCCCTACCCACATACCATAGGGAACGTAGGGATAATATTTTTCCATCAGTTCACGAGTGTCTTTTACTCGCTGGTCATCATTATCAAGCGGACCGTACGCAGAACCCACCCACAACCAAGCCTCTTCACTATCAAGAAGTTTTTTGGAAAACTTTATACAATTTTTCTCGATTTTTATAAGCATTATCCGATGCTTAGATGCTCAATAGAATGAGCTTTGTAGCGGGGACGACCGGACTCGAACCGGCGACCTACTGCGTGACAGGCAGTCGCTCTAACCAGCTGAGCTACGCCCCCGTTTAAAAAACAATTATGCAAACAACCTTTCAAATTTTTTCTGAACAGTGAGCTTATTGCCAAGTTCTTTTTGTGTTTCAGCAGCAAGATAATCAGCTACGAGAGTTCTTACATTTTCTCTTCCTGCTTCGTTTAAATCCTCCAACCAGGCTGCTTGAACGCCACTATAATTAAGAAGTCTATCAAATGCTGCTAGTAATACTTCCGAAACTTCTTCGTCATCATGAGAACGTAAAACTTTTGCCAACAGAGCCGTCCCTCCTGTTTCTGAAGAAGATTTTGGCGCTGCTTCCATATGTTCCTGGCCAGCTCCTGGTACCACAACTTCAGCAGCAGGCTTTCTGGGAACTTCTCTGATAGGTTGTTTTCCCCATTTTTCGATATTCATAGTGATAACATCACTAGTACCAGGGGTGAGATTCGAACTCACGACCCCGGGCTTATGAGTCCCGTGCTCTAACCAACTGAGCTACCCTGGCTCGTCTCACTTTTGGAAAAACGAGCCCCTGTGGCACGTTCCTCATAAAAGCTTGTTGCGGGGGGTGGATTCGAACCACCGACCTTCTGGTTATGAGCCAGACGAGCTGCCAGACTGCTCTACCCCGCTGTCCTTGTATTGTACTCTCTTTTCTCCCGTGCTTCTACTGTGGGTGATCCAAGACTCGAACTTGGGACCTCAGCATTATCAGTGCTGCGCTCTAACCACCTGAGCTAATCACCCGTCGTATTGCCTAGGCCAAAGAAAAAGCTACGAAAAGTCATATTTTTCGAGCCTCGGCAGTATACCTGAGTCAGAAAAAAAATTCAAGCCCCTGTGTTTGTCACCCCTGTCACCGGCAGTACAGGAGACTTTGCCTGAAAAAGTTTATGGAACGGCACGGAAATACGAAGTAAGAGTACTAGTACCGCAAAAAGAGAAATAACCAAGCGAGCCGGGGCCAAACCACTTTCCGGAGTCTGCCACCAGTGTACCCACATATCCCACTCAATAAAAACAGCTCGAATGACAAGGAGAGCATAGGCCACGTACCCCAAACTCAAAAGGGAGCGCCAACGTTCCGGTCCTAACCACTTCATCATAGGAACATTGGAAATGAGAGCCATCATAGTAAGAATAGTCATGGCTGAGAGTCCAAAGATAAAATCTGCAGAAAAAAGGTTATCAAAAAATCCAAAGAAGTAGCGATTGGGATTTACAAAAAGGAGCATTATCGAATAGAAAAGCGCTAACCAAAATCCTACCAACCCTAAATACTTGCGATACAACACCTGTTTATCAAGAAAATCAAAATAGTAGCCAATGCTCCCTAAACTAAAAGCAATGCCCAACACAACAGCTGACGTACCAGCTATTACCTTACTCCAGGAAAGAAGCGTGGAAAGTGAACCGTCAAGAAAATACACGTAGACCAAAAAGAGACTTGAGATGCCCAAGGTCAGTAACCACGAATGGGTCCACATGCGACCAGCAAGCGAATGTTCAAAAAGAGTTTTTGTTTCCATACATCGAAGTATACTCGTTTCTTCGGTGTCTCGGCAAGACTTTTCAGTGTGGACCCTATCGGAATACTCACTGCTCGCACTCCGTGCTGCGCTCTATAGGGCTTCCGCCCTCTAGTCCTTCGGTCACTCCAAGCGGGCAACTCACGTTTCCCGACCCCTTCCCTGTTCGAATCCGATAGATCCAAAGAAAAAATATTTTGTGGACTCAATAATACACAATTGGAACCAGATTATCAACGAACTCAAGGGGTGGCAAGAGCTCGGGATGGCTATTGAGCAGGCCCAGACTGTATAAATACTATGCGTTTTCCGCCAGATAGGCATTGGTTAGTTCTTCCGTCTGGCAGGCTTCACGAGCTATGTTCTGGGACCTTGTAATGCATTCGTCCAGCTCTGCTTGCAGGTTTTCAGGGATTTCATACCTATCTTTGACGCTTCCCATACCGTGGGGCCATTTGGTCCGTTCAATAGCGTATATCTTATCGTATCGTTCGCCTCGGGCCACACTTTCTTCTACGTTTCTATTCAAGTTATCAACGGCCTCTTGAGCCAGTTCGTCTGTTTTCATAATTTCTTCTTTTCTTTTAGTAACTTCATTATACTCCTCTTCGGTCATTGGCTTATAGACGATTTCCAGAAGCCTGACCAGCTTGGAGCCCTTTTCTTGAGCCTCCTCATCAGAAAGCTCTATCCCGAAGTGCTTTCTGTATAACGCTTTGAACTCTTGGAGTTTCTTGTCTGAAATCATACAAATGATGAGGGGGGGAGGGGCCAGCCGTCCGTCGTTTCTTTTCTCCTCAGTTTCT
>CAYYET010000010.1:0-15590 GCA_964471075.1 uncultured Bdellovibrionales bacterium | reverse complement strand
CAGAAGGCGCTAGATCACTGTTATGGAGATACACCGTCATGTAGTCGTCCACGGATCCGTTGAAGAGGAGAGACTTGTGGATGATGTAGAAGGTGTGATAACCATTCCAGTTAGTGCCTCCTGCCTTAGAGAGTGGACAGTAATCTTGGTTTCTCCAAAGTGAGGATCCATCGTATGCAGTTTTACTGGTAGCGACACACAAAATTCCGGCTGTAGCCGAATGGATTGGTGTTCCTTTGGTAAATGGATAGTCATAACCAGGGTGACCGTCGTAGCAAAGATAGAACTTTCCACCTATATTACTTGTTCCTACATAGTTCAAACCAAAGTTGAAACGACCACCACCTGCTTTGCTATAGCAATCTTGCAAATTCTCTTGATTGCCCTGGACACTATTGAAAGTAAGAACTACTCCATCCTTCGAATATGGGGTTGTCATACTATGGTCCATCACAGCTGACACTTTTGCGTTATAGGGTGTAAGAGAATTGTTATTATTGTCCTGAGGTACCGGAAATCCAAAGAACGACCCTTTCTCGTAGTACCCTTCGTACCAAGTTCCCCAAGAGGCGTATTCTCCGGTAAACGTGTACGGCAACAGGAAAGAGAAAAATCCTGTTGTATGAAGCTCAAAGTTATAACCATGGATGGCGATTTCTTTATCTGTACTCAAATCAACGATAACCGTCTGGGTCATGATTAGAGGGATGGCATCTGGTTGCCATACACAGGTTCCTTGATGATTATCTTCAGCTGTGAAGAATGCCATATGGGTTCCATCGGGTCCGGTAATAAATAATGGCCGATTTCCGTCGCTTCCAAAGCCACCTCTAATTAAGGAGTAAGGATATCCTGATGGATATCTATTAGCCTCCATTTCTGAAGAGACAAAATACAGGGCGTGTGTATTTGTGCATTCGTCGTAATTTATACGAGTGATGGTAATGTATCGATCGTAGGTGATTCCATCGTATGTGTAGGGAATGTCTTCTGGAATACCACCAGCAAAGGTGTTGGCGAAGACAGTGTTGCTGAGGATGTAACTGAGAATGGCAGCGATCAGCCAAGAAACAATCTTGCTCATTTTCAAATCTCCAGAGTCGAGAGTGGGAGAAGATGAGAGATGTTTTCATCTCTCGCGAGTTGTCAAAGGACGAACATAGGGTATCAAAATAGGTTTCTCAGGTCAATAATGCGCTTTATTTTGTCCTTTTTCTAATATATACTAGAGACATGTATATATTTCTTTTTTTCATCCTGGGACTGACAATCGGGAGCTTTCTCAATGTCGTAGTTTATCGTCTCAAAGAGGGAAAAACTATCCTGGGCCGATCTATGTGTCGGCAGTGTCATCATCAGATTCGTTGGTACGATAATATACCAGTACTCAGTTTTCTCGTGCTCGGGGGTAAGTGTCGTGACTGTGGTGCAAAGATTTCTTGGCAGTATCCACTTCTTGAAATAGTCACCGCTCTCGGATTTGTACTGGTAGGCAGCCTATTTTTTGATATTGAAGATCGAAATTCGTGGATTGAAACTGGATGGCTTTTGGGTATCGTGAGTCTATTTCTGGCTATTGCCGCTTATGATCTGGTGAACATGGAAATTCCTCTCACCCTTCTCGTGATCAGTGCCGGATGGACGCTTCTGTTTCTCGTTCTCATGCTGGTGGCGACTGATATGCCACGGGAAATGTGGTGGCGAAACTATGGTATGCAGAGCTTGTGGGGCGGACTAGTGATCGGAGCATTTTTCTTTGCTTTGGTTTATGCATCTCGGGAGACATGGATGGGATGGGGAGACGTGTGGTTAGGAGCGGTTTCTGGTATGGTGGTAGGACTTTCGGCCATTTTACCTATGCTAACGATCTCTTTTGGGATAGGAGCGTTGTGTGGGGTAGGGATGATATTCTTTTCTGACAAAGGTATGAAGAGTCAAATTCCCTTTGCACCGTATCTAGTGGTTGGGACACTTCTTACGCTTTTTCTTCCGAGTATCTTGCCGGAATTTATGTCGCAGATACTTTTGTGAGAGAGAAAGAAAAATATGAAAAAAACAAAAAAAAATCTGCCAGCCTATACGCTTATCGAGGCCCTCATCACAGTGGCAATTATTAGTATTGTTACTGCGGTGCTCATTTCTAACTACACCAACAGTCGTATCACCCAGCAGCTCGAAAGTTCAGCTCGCGAAGTAGAAGCCGCAGTACGAGAAATTCAAAGCTATGCCTTGACAGGGTATCAAGACCGGCCTAATACTGACCCGTGTCGTTTCGAAATCAAATGGACGGCTTCGTCACCTGTTTATACGCTTAATTATTTTTATAAGGACACAAATGATGCCTGTAATCCATCGCAGACCTTAGCCACTTACTCACTGCGTAATGGTGTAACTTTTAGTACTAGCGGAAATTTTTCTTTTGCTCCACCGTGGGGGGTCCCTTCTTTTAGTGGCAATAATCAGCCTATTGTTTTGACTCTTTCAGGAAGCTCTCATGCGGTGTGTGTCTATCAGAGTGGTTTGATTAATAATCTCGCAGGCTCCTCTTGTCCTACTTTATGATTTTTTTTGAGAAACAAAAGAAGACCTTACGATCCTTCTCTATGCCAGAAGTGATGATTTCAATGTTTGTTTTGGCTATTGGCTTGGTAGTGATCGTAGCAGTTATGGCAGGGTCGCTTGGGTACTCATACGATACTCGTGACGCTATCGTCGGCATGGGTTTGGCTCAGGAAGGTGTGGAGTTAGTACGAAATGTTCGTGATAGTGACTTTGCAGCAGGTAATAATGGTTTTACTCGGTTTTCTACTTCGAACAAGCAATGTCGTATTGATTGGAATGATCCTATTACGAGTCTTGATTGTGCTGCTACCCAAGGAAGCGCTTCACGTTATTATCTTCAATACTCTGGAGCACCAACAGGGGTGTACGCTCATAATAGTACCGCAAAACAGAAATATTCCCGCTATATCTATATAGATTATGATAATACTACTGGAGAGGAAAATGCTCTGGTGCGGAGTTTTGTCTATTGGGATTCAATGGGTCTGCCATCGAGCAATGGAGATCCAGCTACCTGTAATGCTTCAAAAGATTGTGTCTATACTGAGATATTTCTGACTCATTGGAAGAGATGATAAAGTGTATGAAAAAAATACTTTTGAAAAAAGCTTATAAAGGACTGACGCTTATAGAAGTATTAGTAGCTTTATTTGTGTTTGCTATTATTATGGTAGCTGCATCACAAATTTTTGCTAAAGCATTTTCTGGATATCGGAACACACGGGCTACGCAGCGTGATGTAGAAAATGCTCAGTATGCCCTGAATCTTATTACCAAGGAGCTCCGAACCAGTACTGTAGTGGGACCCTTAAATCCCCCCTTTCCCAGAAGATCAAATTATGTAAAGTTTTATGATCACTCTCAGGGTAAATGTTTTTACTATCGAATTAATTCTAGTAGTCTTCAAGTGGCCTCCGCTACTGTAAGTGGAGGAATTCCTGAATGTCGAAGTAGGAACTTCACTACTTTTTCTACTATTAGTACAGGGGCAGTGACTGGTTCTTTTCGAGTCACTCCTTCGTGTAGTAGTGTGCTAGCCCCACCTGCGTGTACTACTGATATTGGCGGTGGTATTGGTGCAAAGCGGGTTGGTAAGGTAACCATCAGTCTCGATATTTCAGAAGATACAACCCATCGAGCGCGTATCCAGACAACGGCCTCATTACGAGACTTTGGTAATATCGGGTTTCAATAAAATATGATAAATTGGAAAAGAAAAAAATTAAAAGGTTCGGTACTAGTCTTCTCTCTTCTGGTGCTTTTTATCATGCTATCACTTACATTAACCGCCGTGATGTTGGTTATTTTTTCCAAGGGCAGCTCTCGTTCGACAGAAAAATCTATCATTGCTTTTCAGATAGCAGATGGGGCAGCAGAAAACATGCTCCAAAGACTGTATCAAGGTGAGCCTGACGCTACTCTCGACGACTTTACTGATAGTCTATTTGGCACTGGTCCTAATGGCACTGGCAAACCAACTTGTTATGGAGGTGTTATTAGTGGGCAACTTCCATTGAGTTCAGGTACGTATGCAGTTACTTTTCTAGAAAGTGATAACAAAAAACTCCAATGTAATGGGACAGGCTATGATGATTACTGTACCTGGCGAAAGAAACTGTCTCATATAGTGGCGAATGGAACCTATTCTGGTGTGACTCGGGCTATTGATGTTTCGGTAGAATTACCTTCAGACGCTCTTTGTCCATAGGCATTTCTTCCCTTTTCTTAGCCATTTTTTGGTGGTATAATGGGAAATATGCCCGGTGGGACAACTTTGAATGTTTACTGTAGAACAGAAGTTTTGAAAGGGTTTTAAGGTACACCCAAGGTTCTCTACAAAACAGAGAGTTGTTGCTACTGGGATGTTCAAAGTTGTACCACCGGGTATGGAAGAAAAATCTGGTCTAAAAATAAGTAAAGAAAAGGCAAAAGAGCGTATTGAGCGCTTAAGCCGGGAGATTGATACTCACCGGCATCTTTATCATACTGCTGATCAGCCAGTGATTTCCGATGAAGCCTATGATTCCCTCATGCAGGAGTTGGAAGAACTAGAACGGCAGTACCCAGAATTTATTTCACCTGCTAGTCCCACCAAGCGAGTAGGAGGAGAGATCCAAAAAGCTTTCCGCAAAGTACGCCATGTGAGTCGCCAGTGGTCTTTTGATGACGTTTTTGATCATGATGAGTTGGTGGCATGGGATAAGAAGGTGAAAAAATTTTTGGAAAAAGAGCTTCCGGCTACCAATACCAGTTCTCTTCAGTATGTTTGTGAATTAAAAATCGATGGATTAAAAATGATCCTGACTTATGAAAAGGGATTACTGATCCAGGGCGCTACCCGCGGTGATGGAGTTATAGGAGAAGAGGTGACGGAAAATCTCCGCACTATCGAAAGCATTCCCTTGCGACTAACGAAACCGATAAATGGAACATTTGTAGGGGAAGTATGGTTACCCAAAAAGGAACTAGAACGTATTAACAAAGAACGAGCCAAAGTAAACGAGCCACTCTTTGCTAATCCACGCAATGCTGCTGCGGGATCTATTCGTCAGCTTGATTCCAAAATTACCGCTACGCGTAAGCTGAATTCTTTTGTCTACGATCTTGATCATGTAGAATTACCCGAAGGCCTTCCTGCTACACAAGAGAAAGAATTGAAGCTCTTGGAAGTATTAGGATTTCAGGTGAACCCTCATTTTCGAGTGTGTAAGAATGTAGCCGAGATTGAAGAGTACTATCACGAATGGAATGAAAAACGTCATGATCTGCCATACGGACTCGATGGTATCGTGATTAAAGTGAATGAACGAGCTTTTCAGGAAGCGCTCGGTTACACTGGTAAGGCACCTCGTTTTGGAGTGGCCTATAAGTTCCCAGCGGAGCAGGCCACAACCGTAGTGGAAGATATTCAGGTACAAATTGGCCGGACAGGAGCACTGACTCCGGTAGCGCATCTCCGTCCCGTAAGAATTGCGGGATCAACGGTGAGTCGGGCCACCCTTCATAATTTTGATGAAATTAAGCGTCTTGATGTACGTATCGGTGATACGGTGATTCTTCAGAAAGCGGGAGATATTATCCCAGAGATTGTTTCAGTGATTACGAATCTGCGTACTGGAAAAGAAAAGAAGGTTAAAGAGCCGACCAAATGTCCCATCTGTGGCAGTCCGGTAGAACGACGCAAGATGCGCAGTGATGAAATGAGTGCGGCACTGTATTGTTCGAATCCGCGTTGCTTTGCCATTGAAAAAGAACATCTGATTCATGCGGTATCCAAAAAGGGCCTGGATATTCCAGGGCTCGGAGAAAAAATTGTGGAGCAGCTTATGAATGAAGGTCTGATCAAAGATATGGCAGATATCTTTGCGCTGACAGCTGGCGATCTCGCGCCACTCGAGCGCTTTGCTGAGAAATCAGCAGTGAAACTTTCTGAATCTATTGCTCGGGCCAAGACCGTGCCCGTAGAGAAATTCCTGTTTGCTTTAGGAATCCTTCATGTCGGTGAAGAAACGGCAGCGCTTTTGATTTCAGAGCTTATGGAACAGGGGAAAATGACTCAAGTAAAAACTCCTCGAGGGCTGAATCGAGTTTTTGGTGGTCTATCCCAAGAAAACCTACTCACTATAAAAGGTATTGGAGAAACGGTGGCTGAGAGCGTGACCGAATGGTTCGGTAATGAAAAAAATCGTGAGCTGCTGAATCTTCTTACAGAAGAAGGGGTAACTCTGATTTTGTCGGCCAAAAAGACGGGAGGACAACCGTGGAAGGGAAAAACCTTTGTTTTGACTGGTGAGCTTCATTCCTTTACAAGGGATGAAGCCAAGGCTATGATAAAGGAAAAAGGAGGTTCTGTTTCCTCCTCGGTCAGCAAAAATACGACCTATGTAGTCGTGGGGGAAAACCCTGGAAGTAAATACGACAAGGCCCAGGAACTGAATGTTTCACTCCTTGATGAAGTTGCTTTTAGAAAATTATTGAATCAATAGCATGTTGTCCAAAGAAGAAGTGCAAAAGATTGCGCTTTTGAGCCGCATTGGCCTCACTGACGAAGAAATTACCCGCTATCAGAAAGATCTGTCAGCGGTGTTTGATTTTTTCAAGGAACTGGAAAAACTACCTACGGACAATATCGAGCCAATTGGTCATATTACTGGCCGGACTGATGTTATGAGAGCTGATCTGGAAGAATCTATGACTCCCTCCGGCAAAGAGCAGATTCTCAAAAACGCTCCTGATACGAAAGATCAATTCTTGAAAGTACGTTCTGTTTTTTAATCTATGATCCGAGAACTTCATCAGAAACTTATTAACCGTGAATGTACCGCTGTCTCTTTGGTAGAGCAGTATTTTTCTGTGATTGAAAAAAAAGAACCGGAAATTCAAGCCTATCTTTTGCTTTTGAAGGATCAGGCGCTTCTCGAAGCCAAAGCGGTGGATGAGGCTCTTGAACGAGGAGAAAAGATTGATCTTCTTTCTGGTATTCCTGGAGCGATCAAAGACAATATTTTGATTGCCGAGACGAGAACGACCAGTGCTTCCAAAGTACTTGATAACTACATTGCTCCGTATAATGCGACGGTCATTGAAAAACTCAAAGCTTTCCGAGTGCCGTTTCTGGGCAAGACTAATATGGACGAATTTGCTTTAGGATCTTCTACGGAAACTAGTGCCTATCAGGTGACAAAAAACCCGGTAGACACCACGCGCGTGCCTGGGGGGACTTCAGGAGGCTCGGCAGCGGCAGTAGCGGCGGGCGAAGCGGTATGGGCGCTCGGTTCTGATACGGGAGGCTCCATTCGTCAGCCAGCAGCTTTTTGTGGAGTAGTGGGATTGAAACCAACCTATGGGCGCGTGTCTCGTTATGGTCTCATGGCGGCGGCTTCGAGTTTGGATCAGATCGGACCGATTGCCAAGACGGTAGAAGATGTAGCCATTGTTTTTTCTCGGATTGCTGGTCATGACCCGCACGATGCGACGACGGCTGATAGTGGTCACGACAAACGCTACGAAGATTATCTAGGAAAAGATGTGAACGGTAAAAAAATTGGTGTCCCCAAAGAATATTTTTCTGAGACGTTAGACTTGCGGATCAAAGCTTTGTGCGATGCTGCCTTGGAACAGTTTAAAAAGTTAGGGGCAGAAATAGTAGAAATTTCTTTGCCACATAGTTCTTATGCTTTGCCAACGTACTATATTATCCAGCCTTGTGAAGTCAGTTCCAATCTCGCTCGATATGATGGTATTCGCTATGGGATGTCAGTGAATGATCAGAAAGACAGTTTTCAGACAACGAGCACCCTTCTCGAAACCTATCTGGATACCCGTCACCATGGATTAGGAGATGAGGTGAAACGTCGTATTATGCTCGGTACCCACAGTCTGTCTTCGGGGTACTATGATGCCTATTACCTCAAAGCTCAGAAGGTGCGCTCCCTCTTGAAAAAAGATTTTGAAAAAGCATTTGAAACGGTTGATCTGATATTCTCACCCACTGCGCCAGAACCGGCTTTCAAGATAGGAGAAAAAACGACTGATCCGCTCAAAATGTATTTAGGGGATATTTACACGGTTACGGCTAACCTCACGGGTGTTCCGGCTATTTCTTTTCCGATTGGTACTGTAGAAGAAGAGGGAAAAGCCTTGCCTATTGGAGGACAGTTGCTTGGCAAATGGTTTGATGAAGAAACACTGCTTTCAGCAGCGTACGCTTTTGAAATGAGTGAAAAATAAAAATATCGTATACCATCAGGTATGGAAATTGATCTGACACAAGTGGCGCTCCTTTTGTGGTCAAAGGCACAGGCTTTTTTTGATCATTCTCTGTTATGGGGAGCGACTAAATTCTTTCTCTTTGTATACACTATTGTTCTCTTCATTGATGTCATAATTTTGATACTCATGAAGGGGCTTTCTTCTGACTTGAAAGCAGCTCTCTATGGGACTCAGCGGCCACTCATTTCTCAAAATAAGCTTATTAAACGCTGGGAAGCAATTCATGATCGCCTAGAGAGTGATAATCCTTCTCAGTATAAAGTAGCGTTATTAGAGGCGGACGCTTTGGCTAATGAAATTCTTTCGGGTATTGGATACCAGGGATCTACCATGGCCGAACAGCTTGAAGCGGTCCAGGGGGGGCAGCTGGAGACCAAAACTCTTTTGATGGAGGCTCATGAGGCTCGGAACCGTATTATCCGTGACCCGAGCTTTGCTCTCTCTCGAGAAGAAGCCAAAAAATACCTAGATGATTTCAAGCAATTCTTCGACGAAGTAGAGCTTTTTTAAAGCCTTTTTCGAAGAGGCGGGCTCGATTGACAATTCTCGTGATTCCTGATATCTTTATTTCACAAAGCCCTCGGGGCTTTTTTTAAGAGGTTGAAAATCTCATGAAAGCTATACTGACATTTTTACAAGAAGCCAAGGTAGAGCTTTCTCGAGTAAACTGGCCATCCCAGAAAGAGGTTGTCCGCTATACCTTTTTGGTAGTAGCTATGAGTCTTTCGGTGGCATTGTTTCTCGGAGCGCTGGATTATCTCTTTAGCTTTTTGGTAGAACGGTATATTTTGCAGTAATCTTTTACTTGTCGTTTTTGTATGGCAAAGCAAACCCAACATCACGGTCGCGCCTGGTACGTACTTCACACCTATTCTGGCTATGAAGACAACGTCGCTCGTAACCTCAAGCAGCGTATCGAATCCATGGATATGCAAGAGCTTATTTTTGACGTTCTCGTGCCTAAGGAAAAGAAAATCAAGATCAAGGGCGGTAAGCGTGTGGTGGTGGAAGAGCGTATTTACCCAGGATATGTGTTGGTAGACATGATGGTAACGGATGCTTCCTGGTATGTAGTTCGTAATACTCCAAACGTGACTGGTTTTATTGGTCTCGGTACTACTCCGACGCCGATTGATCCAAAAGAAATTGACATGCTGAAGAAGCGTATGGGTGTCGCTGAACCGAAGTACAAGATCGATGTCCGTGTGGGTGATATGGTCAAGGTCGTGGATGGACCGTTCAAGGAATTTGAAGGCAAGATCCAGGAGATTGACGAAGAAAAGGGTAAAGTAAAGGTGTTGGTATCTATCTTCGGTCGTGAGACTCCGGTAGAACTTGACTTCCTCCAGGTAAAGAAAGGCTAAGTAACTGACTCTAGATGTATTATGGCAAAGGCAATTAAAACCGTTATCAAACTGCAAATCGCAGCCGGTAAAGCAAATCCTGCTCCTCCAGTAGGTCCAGCTTTGGGTCAGCATGGTTTGAATATTCAGGATTTCTGTACCAAGTTCAACGAAGCCACCAAGGATCGTATGGGTGATGTTGTGCCCGCTGAAATCACGGTGTACGAAGACCGCACCTTTAGCTTTGTGTTGAAAACTTCTCCAGCATCTGATCTTTTGAAGAAAGCTGCTGGTATTTCCAAGGCCGCTTCCAATCCTCTCAAGGACAAGGCAGGCCAGATTACTAAAGCCCAGGTACGCGAAATCGCTGAAAAGAAAATGGCTGATCTTTCAGCAAATGATGTCGAAGCTGCTATGAAGATCATCGAGGGTTCAGCTCATTCCATGGGTATCAAAGTAGTAGATTAATTTTCAATAATTTGTGGGAGTTTACTTCTGGTAGACGTTTGAACCACGAACAACATTATGAAGCACGGAAAGAATTATCGGGGAGTAGTAGAAAAGCTCGATATGAGCAAAGAATATTCTCCAGAAGAAGCCTTTCAGTTTTTGAAAGACAACAAGACTGCCAAGTTTGATGAATCAGTAGAGATTCACGTTCGTTTGGGTATTAATGCCAAGAAGTCAGATGAAATGGTGCGCGCCACGGTTATCTTACCGCATGGTACTGGACGCAGTCAGAAGGTAGCCGTAGTTACTTCCACCAAGGAAAAAGAGGCTCAGGAAGCCCAAGCTGACTTGGTTGGGAGCGAAGAGCTCATTGCTGATCTCAAAAACGGCAAAGTCGTTCCTGGCGTAGCGTTTGATGTTCTCTTGGCGACTCCAGAAATGATGCCAAAACTGGCTGTTATTGCCAAAATTCTTGGACCAAAGGGTATGATGCCAAGTCCAAAGACTGAAACAGTGACGGTGAAGATCAAGGAAGCGGTAGAGATGCTCAAGAAGGGTAAGAAAGTAAGCTTCAAGAATGACGATACTGGAAATATTCACCAAGTAATTGGTAAGACTTCTTTCTCAGTAGAGCAGTTGACTGAAAATTACCGAACTTTCAAAGAAACACTTGATAAGTCGAAGCCTGAAAATACCAAGGGAAAACTGATCAAGTCTCTCTCTGCTTGCTCCACTATGGGACCAAGCCTCACGCTTAAAGCCTAACTCTCACTTCTATGATTTTGTCGGATCGCGATATCGTTAAAGAAATCAAAGCCGGGGAAATCACTCTCAAGCCCTTTAAAAAAGAGTACGTTCAACCAGCCAGTGTTGATCTGCACCTGGATAAGCATTTTTTGGTCTTTGATACGACTAAAAATTTCGTGATTGATCCTAAGGCTCCTACGAAGGAATTGATGAAACCGGTGGAGATCAATACTGATACGCCGTTTATTCTACATCCGAACGAATTTGCTCTAGGGTTAATTTTAGAGGAAACTGGTGTTTCGGATAAATTGGTAGGTCGATTGGAAGGGAAGAGTTCACTCGGTCGTTTGGGTCTTATTATCCATACGACGGCTGGTTATCTTGACCCTGGTAATTCGCTCAAGATGACGCTGGAGCTCTATAATGCTGGTAAGTTGCCAATTAAACTCTACTATAAGATGCCAATTGGACAGATGGCGTTTGAGTATCTTTCCAGTCCTTGTGAAGTCCCTTATGGACCAAAGCGCAAGAGTAAATACTACCACGACAACAAGCCCATCGCCTCCAAAATGCACCTCAATTTCGACAAGAAGAAAGGCCTCTCAAAATGAGAGGTTTTTTCTTTTTTTCTGGTTTGCTCAAGACAGGGGAGTAAGCTAAAATAAGGTATTGGAGGGGTAATTTTTTGTTGTAA
This sequence comes from uncultured Bdellovibrionales bacterium, assembly GCA_964471075.1. Taxonomy (GTDB): domain Bacteria; phylum Patescibacteriota; class Minisyncoccia; order Moranbacterales; family UBA1568; genus UBA1568. The sequence continues at coordinate 4,022 of CAYYET010000010.1, read as the reverse complement.
AATTATGCGTCAGTATCTCGATCTCTTGCGACACATTGAAGAAAACGGAGTGGATAAGACTGATCGAACTGGTGTAGGTACTCGCAGTGTTTTTGGGTATCAAATGCGCTTTGATCTCTCACAAGGTTTTCCACTTCTTACGACCAAGAAGATGGCCCTTCGTTCTATTATTATCGAACTCTTGTGGTTTTTGAAAGGTGATTCTAATTTACGTTACTTAGCAGAAAATAATGTTCATATCTGGGATGAATGGCCTTATAAAGCGTATGTACAAGGTACTGGTCAGTCACTACCGGCTACAGGAAGCGAGGAATGGAAAACAGGATTAGCTGCTTTTGTTGAGAAGATTAAAACTGACGAAGCTTTTGCCAAAGAATACGGCGAGCTCGGGCCTATTTATGGGTACCAATGGCGGAGTTGGCCAACTCCTGATGGTCGTCACGTGGATCAAATCACCCAGGTCATTGAGCAAATCAAGAAGTCGCCTGATTCTCGCCGCATGATTGTTTCTGCCTGGAATGTGGCTGATATAGAAGAAATGGCCAAGGCGGGACTGCCACCGTGCCATTGTCTCTTTCAGTTCTATGTAGCCAATGGTAAGCTCTCGTGTCAGCTCTATCAGCGTAGCTGTGATACGTTTTTAGGAGTACCGTTTAATATTGCTTCCTACTCACTTCTTACTATGATGATCGCTCAGGTCTGTGGTTTGGAGCCAGGAGAGTTCGTCTGGACCGGTGGCGATGTCCATATTTACAGTAACCATCATGATCAGGTTAAGGAGCAGCTTTCTCGAGAAACTCTGCCGCTGCCAACGATGAAGATTAATCCAAGCGTCAAAAGTATTTTTGATTTCAAGCTTGAAGACTTTACTCTCGAGAATTATCAGTCACATCCACCCATTAAGGCTCCTATTGCTGTCTAATATTTTCTTTCATGAGTACCCCACGACTTTCCATGATAGTTGCGGTTGATGAAGCACGAGCCATCGGCAAAAAGAATGGTCTTTTATGGCATATTCCTGAAGATCTGAAGCATTTTAAGGAACTCACAGTGGGGCATACGATTATCATGGGGAAAAACACCTATCATTCCATTGGCCGAGCCCTTCCCAATCGGAATAATATTGTTTTGACAGGAGATGCTCATTTTACGGCACCTGGATGCTTCATAGCACATTCGATCGACGAAGCCCTGCAAATAGCGCAAGAGCATGAATCAGAAGAAATTTTTGTTATTGGAGGAGCCAATGTCTATCAACAGTTCCTTCCCAAGATTAGTCGACTCTATTTGACCTTAGTTAAAGGAAAATACGAGGCCGACACATTCTTTCCTGAATATTCAGAGTTTCAAAAAGTACTTAGTGAAGAGGCTCATGATAACGGAACGAATCAGTTTACGTTCTTTGTCTTAGAGCGGTGATAAGAAATAAAGCAGAGTAAAATACAACCACTATGGAAAAAGTGATTATCGGTATAGCAGGGGAAATTGCCTCAGGAAAAGATACAGTAGGAAAATATCTCGCAGAAGAACATGGGGCTCACTCACTTCGTTTTTCCCAGCCCTTACGTGATATTTTGGATCGCATGAACCTTCCTCAAGATCGGGAAAATATGGTGAAGCTTTCTATTCATCTTCGGAAGGCTTTTGGTGAAGATATTTTCTCCAGAGTTATTCTTGGTGAAGCAGAAAAAAGTGATAAGACGCTGGTGGTGGTGGATGGTGTGCGTCGCTTACCAGATATTCTTCATTTGGAAAATGAAAAGCATTTCTACTTTGCTTATGTAGAAGCGAGTTCTGAAAAACGTTATGAACGTTTGGTAAAACGTCGTCAAAATACTGATGATGCTACCAAAACGCCAGCCCAGTTTGAAAAAGATGCTCAGTTAGAGACAGAATCACAAATTCGGGCACTGAAAGAGCGGGCTGATTTTATCATTAATAATGACGGTACTTTGGAAGAGTTGCAGAAGCAAGTTGATGATATAGTATCTAAGATTCGTCAGTAATAACAGAATTATGAAGAAAGGAAAGTTCATTGCCTTTGAAGGTCTGGATGGAGCAGGACAGGGGACTCAGGTAGCGCTGCTTGAAAAGTATCTTCAGTCAAAGAAAGAAAAAGTATATGTTACTTCGGAACCAACGCAGAATCTCATTGGTGGCTTGATTCGTTCTCTATTAAGACACCATTGGAAGCTTAGTAACACGGGTATTCAGCTTCTGTATTCTGCTGATAGAGCACATCATTTGGAAGCTGAAATTCAGCCCGTTCAAGAAAAAGGACACCATGTCATTTCCAGTCGTTATTTCTTCTCGACTATTGCTTTTGGATCTATCAATAACGATGTGAAATGGCTGAAGGCTATTAGTGAAAAATTTCCTGACCCAGATGTTACTATTTTTTTGAAAGTTTCTCCGAAAGAATGTATTCGTCGTATTAATAATGGCCGGCCACTGAAAGAATTTTTCGAAAAAGAAAAAATCTTAGAAAAAGTGTACAAGACGTATCTTTCTTTAGTGAAGGACAAAAGATATAAGAATGTGTATGTAGTAAATGGAGAGCGCTCGATAGAAGAAGTAGCAAAAGATATTCAAAAAATTATTGATAAGCATATTTAGTTCCATGAAACTTTCTGTAAAAAAACTTGATCCGGAAGCAAAAATTCCCACTCGAGCCCATGCGGATGATGCGGGTTTGGATCTCTATTCCAATGAAGACTACGAACTCCAACCAGGCGAACGCCGAACGGTAAAAACAGGGGTGGCTCTGGCTATTCCTACAGGGTATGCGGGGCTGATCTGGGATAAATCCAGTGTGCCGCACAAGTGGGGAGTCAAGACTATGGGTGGCGTAATTGATGCCTCGTACCGGGGGGAAATAGGGGTGATTATGGCGAATCTATCCCAAGAGGTGTACAAAATCGAAAAAGGTGCTAAAATAAGCCAATTATTGATCCAAAAAGTAGAATTGCCAGAAGTTTGCGAAGTAGCAGAATTAGATGATACGATACGAGGAGAAGACGGCTTCGGCAGTACAGGCACTCACTAAAGATATGAAATACGGTGTTACTATTGGCATGGAGGTCCATGCAGAACTGAAAACGAAATCAAAAATGTTTTGCTCTTGCAAGAACGCTTTGGGTATGGAAGCAGAGCCAAATGTGAATATTTGTCCGGTCTGTACAGCGCAGCCCGGAGCTTTGCCTGTTCCGAATGCGGCCGCAATTGAGGCAGTGCAGCGCGTAGGGCTGGCGCTCGGTTGTACCCTGCGTCTCCAGTCTAAATTTGATCGCAAAAACTATTTCTATCCTGATTTGCCAAAGGGCTATCAGATTTCCCAGTACGACCAGCCCTTTTGTGAAAAGGGAACGATGGATATTAATGGCAAATCTTTCCGTATCACCCGTATTCATCTCGAAGAAGATACGGGCAAATCGATGCATCCAACTGGTGCTGACTACACGCTCGTTGATTATAATCGAGCTGGAGTACCGCTGATGGAACTCGTAACTGAACCAGATTTTGAAACTGGTGCCGATGCCAGTGCTTTCTGTCAGAAACTGAGACAAACGCTTCGGTATCTGGGTGTGTCCGATGCTGACATGGAAAAAGGTCAGATGCGTTGTGAAGTAAATATTTCTCTGTATCCGGAAGGGGCTGATCGTTTATCAGGTACTAAAGTAGAAGTAAAAAATATTAACTCGTTTCGTTCAGTGGAACGAGCGATTGAATTTGAAATTGCCCGCCAGACGGAGGCGCTCGAAAAAGGAGAAAAGCTGGTTCAGGAAACGAGAGGCTGGGATGAAAATCGTAACATTACCGTATCGCAGCGTAAGAAAGAGTCAGCTCATGACTATCGGTATTTCCCCGAGCCGGATATTCCACCGTTTGAATTTGATGAAGCCTATGTAGAAAAGCTGCGCGCCTCATTACCAGAGCTTCCGGATGCCAAGAAGAAGCGTTTTATGGAAGAGTATGGCCTGCCGGAGAAAGACACTCTTATTTTGACTGAAGAACGCGCTTTT
>CAYYET010000009.1:0-15699 GCA_964471075.1 uncultured Bdellovibrionales bacterium | reverse complement strand
AATTGAGGACCGAAAGCCGTAGTGACAAACGAGACTAAAAAGTATAGTAGGAATTGAAAGAGCTATCAAAAGAACCCCTGGTCCTTTAGAGTAAGCCCCAAGGAATGCTGTAAGAAAAAGGAAAAGAATAGACCAGAGAGTTGGTTTGTGACGAATAAGTATAGTCCCCGCATAGGTAAAAAGGGTAAAGGAAAAAATGAGGGCAATATCAATGTTAATTTGCGCAGCGGAGGCACTGAACATGGGTTGGAAGGCAACAAGAGTACTTAGGAGAAGACTAGTAAAAGGGGTAAAGCCGATATTTTTTGCAGTAAAATAGGTAACAAAAACAACAAAAACACCAAAAAGAGTAGAAAGAAAGCGGAGGGTTAGTACACGAGTAAAAATAGACTGTGAAGAAAGGATCTTTTCTGTAATAGTCCCAAGGTCATAGTAATATGATTTTGTTCCAGAGGCGTTAGTAGGACGAAGGTTGATAGTATGTTCCCAATTATTATTGAGGATATCTCCTTCGTTTTTTCCATAGACTGAATCTGAGAAGGACTGTCTATTTTCCTTTTGCCAGCGGATTTCATCAAATTGAGAAGAGATTGCTGATTGTATTACCTCTTCCGAGAACCGATACGTTCGTATATCTGTGAGATCGTTTACTAGGTTTTTTTCATCGTATTGGACAGAGCCCTCTTCTCTTTTTGGCTCAGCGTGAAATTGAATTGTGCCATAATGGATCTGTTCGTCGGGATTCTGAAAAAGTGGCATTACAAGAGCAAAAATGAGCTCTTTCAGAAGAAAAAGGAAAAGAAGAAAAAACAGAAAATATTTTATTGGTATCCGAGAAAACATAACTTGTTTTTGAGTTCTTTCAGCAGTATACTACAAAAGTATGCTTTTCTGAAGCCATTTTATCATCCTGCTGGACATGTATGTCTATGGCCCCATCATATCAAAATATTCTTGTAGGAGGGTCGGGATTTATCGGCTCGGCCTTGGCATTGGCCTTGGTAGAGAAAGGAGAGTCTGTTTTGAGTATTTCTCGTCATGAGGGAGAAAAAATACCAGGAGTATCTGAGCTTTTTCTTGATATAGCGGATTCCAAAACGCTCGCAAAAGCCTTTCCTCAAGGGGAGGTAGTTTTTATCTTGATTGGACAGAACAATCCCCAGTTTAATGTTGAAGAAGAACTTGCCACCCTAGAAAATTTAGTGACTGTTCTTAACAAACGTCGACCCAAAAAAGTTCTGTACCTTTCATCAGTGTTGGTCTACGGAGAAACGGAGGTTCCAGCTACTGAAACCGATCCTTGTCATCCCGCAGATCAATACAGTGAGTTTAAATGCAGAGCAGAAGAACTTTTGAAGAAACAATTAGACCCGAATATTTCACTTGGCGTTGTACGACTCGCTAATGTATACGGTGGGAAGAAGAACCGTGGCTTTATCGGCTTAGTCATGAACTCACTTTTGCAGAAAGAGGAAAAACTTTTTCGAATTAATGGTGACGGTTTACAAGAGCGCGACTATATCTTTATTGATGATGTTATCTCAGCTCTCCTTTTGATCAGTGCTCGTCTTACTCATTCTGATACTGTGAATATAGCTACCGGAAAGAGTCACACGCTCCTTGATATCATTACCTCGGTAATGCAAATTACTGGTAAGGATTTTCCGTATGAAAAAACAGGTCAGGAACTGAAAGAAGTCAAAAAAAGCCGTATCAATAATGAAAGGCTTCAGAAAGTGTATCATTTTTCTCCAGTATACTCTTTGCTTTCTGGTATCAAGAAGACTATACAGCGTTCTGGGGCTTCCCAGATGAAGGTATCAGGGAAAAGGATACTCTTTTTGGGAGGAGAGGGGTTTATTGGAAGAAATCTTGCTTCATTTTTCTCTTCAGAAAATACGTGTTTTTCAGCAGGGAAACACAAATCTATTTTTGCTGATCGTAAAGATACCTTTCTTCAAAATGATCCCTATCGTGAGAGTATACCAGGAAGCTACGATGTTATAGTGCATCTGATAGATAACAAAGTATCTCTTGATACTTTCGAGGAAGAGGAAAGAAAGCTCCTCAATAATCTTTCTGTTACAGAGAACTCACATGTTATCCTTTTTTCTTCTGCGGTGATATATGCCAATCCTGATTCTGAATATGGAAAAAGAAAGAAACTTTTGGAAAATTTTTATAATGCATACTGCTCAAAACAAAATATTCCACTCACTATTTTTCGGCCCTTTAATATTTTCGGTTCCTTTCAAATGCCCTATCGTCAGGGGAGTTTGATAGCGAATCTTACGTATAACCTTCTTTCTGAGAGGAGTACTGAGATCAACGATATGGATGCTCGAAGAGACTTTATGTATGCGCATGATTTGGGTAAATTTGTTGCCTATGCTGTAACAGAGAAAAAGACTGGCACGTTTGATATAGGGTCAGGGGTTCTGACTCGTATCAAGGATCTTATTACTCATTTAGGGCAGACAGTAGCTCCTCAAGAACTCCATATTATTAATCGCAACCATAAAGAGAACATTATTGAAAAGCCAGCCACCCGTACTTTAATGGTTTCCACTCCTATGGTAAGCTTCGAAGAAGGCTTGAAGCATACGGTACAGTTTTATCGAAATAATCTCTCTCTGTTGAAGGACTATGTTGAGCGAAATATCCACTAAAAATATTCTCATTGTTGGCGCTGGAAAAGCAGGTAAGTTACTCAAAAGAGACATTGATGCTTTTCATAGAGATTGCAAAGTTATTGGTTTTGTTGATGATAATCTTGATCAAAAAAATAAACTTCTCCTTGGCTCTATCGATGATCTCATGAGAATCGTCCGTCTTTTTAAGATTGACGAAATCATTGTTGCTATTCCTTCTGCGGACGGGAGTGTTATTCGAAAAATACTTCTCAAAAATATTAAAAATCATATTCCTGTTCGGATTGTTCCACGTAATCAGCAAGTTATTAGAAAAAGTGACGTCACGTATCAAGGAGTGAAGGATATTGAATCAGAAGACTTTCTTGGGAGACCATTCATTCGGAAAAACGTTGATAGACTGGTTCGTTTCTACGAAGGAAAAACAATCTTTGTCACCGGAGGAGCTGGTTCTATAGGCTCTGAAATTGTTCGTCAACTCATTGAACTGAAGGCGAAAAAAGTAGTGGTCTACGATAGCTCGGAGTATCTGATTTTTCTTTTGGAGCAACAATTAAAAGAACGAGGACAGCGAGAACGCTGTGAACTTATCGTGGGCAGTATCCTTCATTTGAATAAACTCAATGTTCTCATGAAGAGGATTCGTCCCGACATCGTCTTTCATGCGGCAGCTTACAAGCACGTTCATCTCATGCAGGATAATATCGATGAAGCGGTCTATAATAATGTGATAGGAACGAAGCGGGTGATTGATGCTGCAGAGGCAAATGGAGTGAAACTGTTCACTTTTATTTCTACTGATAAGGTAGTAAATCCGACCAGTATCATGGGGGCCACAAAGAAATTATGTGAATATTACATTCAAAGTCTGAAACCAAAACAAATGAAATTTAATATCGTTCGCTTTGGAAATGTGATTAATTCCAATGGCTCAGCTTTACCGCTCTTTGAACGGCAAATGGTACTGCACAAATATATTACTGTAACGCATAAAAAGATGCAGCGTTTTTTCATGTCAATCCGTGAGGCAGCCCAGCTTGTTATTGAGAGCACTGCTCAAGGAAAACCAAATGGTATTCATATTCTCAATATGGGAGAATTAATAAATATTTATGAAGTCGCCTTGTGTTTAGTGCGTTCCAAGAATCTTATTCCAGAAAAGGATATTGAATTGAGGATTACTGGCCTTCGGAAAGGTGAGAAAATGATTGAAGAGCTGTACACCAAAACGGAAAGGGGAAATATGGTGAAACAAGGGAGCGGGAGAGTTTTTTCTTTGAAAAATTATGATAGTTGTCCTGTGGATATAGTGGATACGATTCAAGAATTGGAAGATCTAGTAAAACAGGGATGTGATCAATCAACTTTGAGCAAAAAAATGAAAGCCATTTTTCCTTCTCTAAAGAATGTTTAAAGAATGAGTTTGTGAAACTTCAATATTTTCTTGAAAGTCTTGGAAAAAGAGTAGGTCTTGATCTTACTTATTTTTTGAAGAGTGGTTTTTGGGTTTCTGTTCGTTATGGCCTTATTGCTTTCCTAGGAGTCGTGCTTTCGGTTGGATTTACTCGTTTAGGAACCAAAGAACTCTTCGGTCAGTATCAATCTGTTCTGGCGCTTCTCTCGCTCCTCTCAGTGTTTTCTCTGCCAGGATTGAGTATGGCAGCGTTTAAATGCGCCGTAGCCGGAGATGATTCTGCGGTACTCAAGGCAGTGCGTTATAGTTTTTACACGAGTCTTCTCGCTCTTCCCTTCATTGTCAGTTATGCTGCGTATGCTTTTTGGTGGCAAGAGGAAGTTCAGTATGCAGAAGCTCTTATTCTTGGAGCGCTCTTTTTCCCTTTTCTCTATGCTACAAATAAATGGTATGTCGTCTATGAAGCTCATAGCATTTTTGCTGCTGTTACTTGGAGAATGTTGTTACTCACGGTCGTAACGACGTTTGGGGTATTAGCAACGCTATTCTTTCATGGTGGACTTCTTGCAGCTCTTCTTGTTTTTTTTCTCACCACAGCTTTTTTTCATGGCTTTTTTTCTCTAGAAGTGAAAAAAAAGCTCAAACAGAAAGAAGAGAAGCATTCTCTCAACATTCGCTATGGAGTTTTTGTTTCCCTGCAAAAGTTTGCTTTTTCTCTTTCTGAAAATGTGCCTACTCTGGTCATCTCATTTCTTTTTGGTTTTGAACTCCTTGCTCTTTTTCAAGTAGCCTTTCTTACAGTGAATGCTGTGGCGGGATTTCTGAATGGACTCGGGGCTACCTATCTTCCCTTACTCTTTCGCTATCAGAAACTGGCTCATGGGAGAATATTTCTCCAAAATATTGTTCTAGGAGTGCTGCTCTTTATTGTCTTTCGAATTTTTCTGGAGCTGCTCTTTATTCCACTCTATGGAGAGGCCTATCAGGAAAGTTTTTCTATTGCTCGGATGCTTTCCTGGCTTGTCATCCTTTTTCCTCTCAAGTCCTTTTTGATCAATTATTTCACTGTCAACGATAAAAATCTCCTTATTGTAGGGGTATCAGTTTTGGCTAATGGAGCATCTCTTGGGGTCCTCTTTTTATTCAAACAAGAGACTTTTTCAATGGCTACGACCATGTATATGGCTTGTTTGCAGGTTTTCTTTATTGTACCGCTTCTCTGGCATATTTTCTTTCACTTGACAAAAGAGGAAAAAATTGGCTTAAATAAAGGATTTTAGAGTTGCCAGATCATACAGAGGGGATTAAAATAGAGAAAATATCTTCTTGTATGAATGTGTATGGCTGATTTTGAAACCATCCCGTGTCCTCTTTGTGCCAAGAATCCTTTTGCTGTAGTCTATCCGGCTCATTTCCCGGATCAACTAACCAGTGAGTTTTTGACCACTGTCTATCGCTCTTCAAGTGATCAGACAATCTTTGAACAGGTGGTACGATGTCTGTATTGTAATTTGGTATATCTGAATCCGCGTTTAGCGCCAGAAAGAATTGTTGAGGCCTACGCCGAAGGAGAAGATACAGCTTTCATCGAGCAGGATGACATGCGTATTCGAACATTTCTCGATGCCTTGCAGTCGCTTCATCGAGAGTATGGAGTAACTCTTTCTCCAGAAACAAAAGTGTTGGATATTGGCTGTGCCGGTGGCGCTTTTTTACGAGCAGCAAAAGCACTAACTCTTACGGCTACCGGAGTCGAACCGAGTAAATGGCTCTCTCAATACGCACGCGAAAAACATGGCTTAGATGTTCGTACTGGCACTTTAGCTGAGCAGGATTTTCCCAAAGAAAGTTTTGATCTCATTACTCTCTGGGATGTGATTGAGCACCTTCCAGACCCAGGTAAGGAACTTGATCGTATTTATGAACTTTTGAAACCAGGAGGATTGCTGGTAGTGAATTATCCTGATTTTGGTAGTGTGCCGGCCAAAGTCCTTGGAAGAAAGTGGCCCTTTCTTTTGAGTGTTCATTTATTTTATTACACCCGTCAAACCATTCGTCGCCAGTTGTGGAAACATAATTTTCAGGTGGTGCGTATGACCCGACACTGGCAAACTCTGGAATTAGGCTACGTTTTGGAGCGGGCCACTCAGTATTTTTCTTTTTTCCACTTTGTGGGAAAAATAGTAGAAAAAATAGGCTGGAGTTCTTTTCCTATTAAGTACTGGATTGGACAAACGCGCGTAGTGGCGAAAAAGTGCGATAAGAATTTTTCTCATACAAAAGCAGTGATATTTGATATGGATGGTGTGTTGTTTCTCTCGAATGATTGTCATGAGAAGGCCTGGACAGAAACATTGAAGACTATTGGCATTACTCACTATGAATATGCTGCGATCGCGGGTATGCGAACCGATGATGCCTTTGTGAAACTCTTGAGAGAACACGGCAAAGAAGAAAATAAATATGATATTCCTCAATTGGTAGCAGAAAAACGTAAGAAAGCTCTTGAGCTGCTTCGACAAGAGGGGAAAATAGCTCCTGGAAGTCGAGAAGTTATTGAATATTTGAGAAAAAAGTATCGTTTAGCACTGGCTTCTTCGGCTTCGCCTCAAACCGTGGCATTTTTTCTGGAAAAAAGTGGATATCAAGACGCTTTTGAAATTATCCTTGATGGATCAATGGTGGAATACGCGAAGCCAGCTCCGGATATTTATAGATTGGCCGCAAAAAAATTTGGACTTCGTCCGAAAGATTGTGTAGTGATTGAGGACTCATTGAGTGGCATAACGGCTGCCCTTGAAGCTTATATTCCTACTATTGCCCTTGTTTCAGGAGAGGCAACAAAAGAAAAAGCAAAAATAAAATCTTTACCGCTTGCTGCTGAGATCCAAACTCTCTCAGAACTCAAAAAGATTTTATAAGGCTATTCTTATGAAGCTCTACACAGAAGAAGACGTGGCCAAGTTTTTCCATCATGAACCAGACCCTTCTTTGTGGACGGTGATTATTCCAGCAGCCGGTAAGGGTACGCGTCTTGGTTATTCCAAACCAAAGATTTTGTATCCTATTGCTGGAAAAACTATTTTAGAGCGACTTATTCAGCTTCTTGAGCCATGTGTCAGTGAGTTTGTGCTCGCTCTTTCACCTGTGGGTGCCCCAGAGGTGATTCCTGAATTAGAAAAAAGAATCTCGGGCCGTTTTCAAACGGTTATTTTGCAATCTAGAGGTATGGCTGATTCTATTTATCAGGCCCTGCATCTGGTCAAAACACCGTATGTTCTGATTATCTGGGGTGATCAAGTAGCCATTAGTGATCAGACTATTTCATCCGTCCAGAAAATGACTCAGTTTATTCCTGATGCTAAAGTTTCCTTTCCGTTGATAGAGAAAAAGAATCCGTATGTTCATTATCAAATTGAAAGTACGGGTCGGTTTTCAAGGGTTTTGGAAAAACGGGAAGGAGTTCCTCTGCCACTTGTGGGGCAAAGTGATTGTGGGGTTTTTGCTTTTAACACCAGATGTTTACGGGAAGTGTACGATGGGGTCATGAAGCAAGGGATAGTATTAAGTCGAGGAACAAAGGAGTGGAATTTTCTTCCTATGCTTCCTTCTTTTGAAACAGGGGATAATAGCGTCAATGTTTATGAGCTCCGAACTCTTGAGGAAACTATTGGTATTAATGATATTAATGATGTCTCTATGATAGAAGAACATTTTAAATCATCAGAAACTTCTGTGAAGGAAAATGGGATACAAGAAAAATTAAAGGTAGTTATGTTTTCTGGGGGGCGGGGGACCGATGCTATCACAAAAGCCTTGCTTCGTTATCCTGATATCGAACTGACCCTTTTGGTGAATACCTACGATGATGGACTCTCGACTGGACTCCTTCGACGCTTTATTCCTGGAATGCTCGGCCCCTCCGATGTACGGAAAAATATCTCTCGTTTTCTTCATCATAAGCATGATACTTCTTCGCAAGCCTTACTCTTTCTTGTAGAATATCGTTTTCCTGATCCTTTTGAGACGAAGGAGGCTCTTTCCCTTCTGCGGGCTTTCAGTAATTTGGAAGATACCACGTACACTCAGCATGAAATTTTTCAGGCCCGAGACAATCTCTCACTGACACAGATTAGAACAACTTCTTCTTACCTTGAAGCGTTCCTCTCTTATTACGATGCCCATCCCGAAAATCACTCCTGGTTTCCCTTTGGGGACGTATCTCTCGGCAATCTTTTGTTCGCTGGTTGTTATCTTGTAAATAAACAGAATTTCAATGAGGCAGTAAGAGCTTTTTCTCGTTTCACTGATACTGGCGAAAGAGTACTCAATCTTACGAATGGAGAAAACTGTGTTTTGGTAGCAATAAAAGAAAATGGCGCGTATCTCCATGACGAAGCAAGTATTGTAGGGCCACAAGACACCTCTCGTATCGAAGAAATTTTTCTTTTGCCTCGGTATTTGAAGGAGGGAGAAATGTCTGATCAAATGACAAAATCAGAAAAGATTGCTTTTCTGCGAAACATGGAGCGTCTACCGTCTCTTAGTGAACAGGCAAAACAAGCCATCCTCGAAGCAGATATTATTATTTATGGCCCCGGAACTCAATATTCTTCCCTCCTTCCTTCCTATCTGACACTCGGAGTAGCGGAAGCCATTGAACAGAACGTGAAGGCCGAAAAAATATTTATTGCGAATATCGCCAGAGACTATGATATTTTAGGCGAAGATGCTACCACATTGGTACGGTCTTTTCTTTGGAATATGAGTCGTAAGGGGGTATACCCAACAGTCTGTCAGAAATTCATTTCCAGATTCTTCTTTCAGAAGCCTGAAACTACTTCCTCTGGTGAAGTGCCGTACGTGCCTTTTAATGCTCATGAATTTGAGTATCCAATGGAAAAGGTTCGGTGGATTGATTGGGAAGGCGAGAAAGGAAAACATTCTGGTACCAAGACTATCTCCGAGTTGTTAATCTTGGTTGAGAATCAATTGGAAAAAGGAGTGCACCATCTTGCTCACACCGTCTCTATCGTAGTTCCGGTATTAAATGAGATTCGAACAGTGGGTCAGGTAATAAAAAATTTGAAGAAACTTGATCTCTCTTCACTGGGGCTGAATAAGGAAATTATCGTCATTGATGGCGGATCAACTGACGGTACCCGGGAGCTTCTTTTGCAAGATGACGGTATTCGTCTTTATGAGGTGAATGGAGGGAGAGGGAAAGCTCTTGGAACAGGCATTATTAAGTCAAAGGGTGATATTATTGTCTTCTTTCCTTCTGATGGAGAATATCAGGAACAGGATATTATTCGGGTAATAACACCTCTCGTCAATCAAGAATTCCCCGTCGTTCTAGGTAGTCGGGCTTTCCAAACTCACGATCTCAATCGAACACTGAAAAGAATTTATGGTCATCGAGGCCTTATGTTCTTTGTCAGTAAATATGGAGGCATTGCTTTAAGTATTCTTACTCTTGTTCTCTATCATCGTTTTATCAGTGATCCATTGACCACTTTACGAGGATTCAATGCAAGGGTTTTCCGAGGAATGCATTTTGAACATCGGGGTTCAGAGTTTGATATGGAACTGATCGTCAAACTTATTCGCTTAGGCCATGTTATACTGGAAGTACCAGTCAGTTATCAGGCGCGTACCATTGCCGAAGGGAAGAAAACGACGGTATGGGATGGTGTGCGTTATTTAGGTGTCTTATTGCAGTACGTTTTTTGGAAAGGAAAGTAAAGGTAGAGTATGTCCAAAGTTTCAATAGTTGTTCCTGCCTATAACGAAGAAGCGTTTATTGGAAAACTATTAGCAGTTATTCTCGAGGTAGACATCCGAGCTATCGGTTTTGAACGTGAAATTATTGTTGTCGATAATGGCTCACATGATAAAACCTCAGAAATAGTGAGACAGTTCCCAGAAGTGCAGCTTCTACGGATTGAGGTAAACAAGGGAAAAGGGGATGGGGTGCGTTATGGTATTTCTCAGGCTACGGGAGACTATATTCTCATCCAGGATGCTGATCTGGAGTATGATCCCCATGACTATATTCCTATGCTTCAAGCCTTACCTTCGGAGCAGCAACTGGTAAGTGTGTATGGGAGTCGCATTTTAAGTGAAATAAAGAAAAAAGAATCTTTGTTTCCTGGCAAACAGAAAGATCAATCCATTCTCAATTGGGGAGCGAATGTCTGTCTGTCAGTGTGGGCCTGGCTTCTTTTCGGTCAATGGATTACTGATACTCTGACCGGATATAAAATTTATCCTACGAAGCTGCTTCAGAGCTTTACTATTCAAACGACTGGTTTCGAGACGGATCACGAACTTACTGCCAAACTTATCCGCTCTGGTGTAAAAATTATCGAGGTGCCCGTTTCTTACCATCCTCGCACGGTAGAAGAGGGAAAGAAAATCCGTTACTCAGATTTTTTTATTGCTTTGTGGACGTTCTTTCGTTTTCGCTTTGTGGCAAAGAAAAATTTTTAATACCCAACATGATAGTACTATTTCTTAAAAAGCTTCCATGGCAGCGTTTTTTAAAGTTTCTAATTACCGGAGGGATGGCTTTGCTTATTGATGTTACTCTATATTTTCTTCTGACTCGTTTTGGAGGATTATACTATCTTTTGGCTCGCACTCTTTCGTTAGGAGTAGCCATTGTATGGAGTTTTCAACTCAATCGTCATTGGACCTTTCAGGCTACAGAGGGTAATGTCCGTACACAAGCAGTAAAATTTTTGGTGGTGATTATTTCCACATCACTTCTGAGTCTCGGGTTGATGCATATAGGAGTAGCGCTCCTTCATTTCTATGATCTCCTCGTTCTTTTTGTGGTTTCTGTTTTGATTACTCTCCTTAACTTTTCTGCTCACTCTTTGTGGAGCTACGCTACTATAAAAAATAAAGAACCACCGGTAGCATAAGAGCTATACGGTGGTAATAAGGTGGACTCTGAGTCGTCTGACGACTACTTGTTCCCGTAGACGGCCAGGAGTGGCCGGATCAGGGAGTACTGGAGTTGCCCGATGCGCTTCAAGTGGAAGGCGGGATTGCCTTCCTCGGCTTCGCGTTGCTCCGGTGGGTAGAGGAAGTCGATGGGCAGTCCCACCACACGCTCCGGTTTTTCACGGATCATCTGGAAGCGCGGGACATGGAGCCAGGCCCACATCTCTTCCTGGCAGGCGAGGAAACGGTAGGCTTCACTGCGTCGGATGACGAAAGCGCCGAGCATGGTGTCGAGGTACCTGCCTGTGAACTGCTCGATTTGTGCCAGAGCAAAGCGCTCGATCTCGAACTCCTTGGGATAGGAAGCCCAGCTTGCCTCGGTGCGCTCCGGAATGACCAGGTCTGCCCGGCCGCGATGGATCGGAGTGCAGATGGCTTCCAGGTACGGCAGCAGCCCCTCCTTCTCCATTTCGGTGATGACGATGGCCTCGGCACCGACCTCCGCGGCCACCCGCAAAGACCGGATCTTCTTCTCGGTGTAACTCCCGCTGCCGTCGACCAAGCCACCGAGCGTTCTTGCTCTCAGTTGTTCCTGAATGGGATGGGGTGAGCTGTCAGCGAGATAGACGGGGATGCCGAGTGCCTCTGCTCCCTCGAGGAAACGCAGGCAGGACTGGAACCGTTGGTCGTTGACATCGGAGTAGGAGGTGATACCGGAGATGACGATCTTGGGCACTTTGAAACTCCTGGTTGAGAGGTACTGTATGTGTCTGAGCCTCATGCTTAGACATCACCTCATCGTGATATTTTTAGGCATTTTAGTCAAGAGGACTGAGATAGGCAAGAAGGGTATTCTTGGGTAAAATAGGGGTAATATGATGTCTGTATCTCTGAAAAATATCCGTTGGAGGAATGTTTTTTTACTGGCTGGTCTCCTTATTTTCGAGGTGGCCATTCATCCTTTGGATATTGGTCCAGATCGGAGAATTCATGATCCAGCGGTCTATCGATTGGAAGATGAAAATTACCTTCCAGGAGATTGGTATACCCAGATGGCAGTAGATTCTCGGGTATACACTTTTTACGCTCCCTTGGTCAATTTTGGGCCATTTTTAGGCATTCCAGAAGAGCTTTGGCGCCAGTTTCTTTACCTCGTATGTCTCGTTGTTCTGTATTGGTCTCTGATCAAAATAGCGGGGCTTTTTTCGCGCAGTCCTTTGGTAGTACCATTGGTTGCTCTTTTTCATGCTGTTTTGGTCATTGTCGTACCACCTATCTGGTTGTACGGGCCCTTTATTCAAGTGGACGGAGGACTGGCACCACGATCGGTAGGGATAGCTTTTTCTTTTCTGGCTTTATATTTCCTTTTGAATCAGGCGCGATTTTTACCATGGCTCCTTTTAGGAGTTGCTACTCTCATTCATGTGTCTAATTCTCTGGTTACTTTTGTACTGTTCTTAGCTGCTTCTTTAGTATCTCTCTGGTTTCACATGAAAGTTGCTGACAAGGTTCAGTGGAAAAAACTTTTTCAGGAGGCAATCAATGCACTCGTTTTCTATCTTCTCGCTGGAGGGTGGTTTGCTTTGTGGATTGCTTTCCAGGCCAGTACTTTTGTTCCTTCTCTTTCTTCAGAAAAATTTATTTGGACCTGGGTCTATTTTCGGGCGCCCTATATGGCACTCCCCCTTGTCCGATGGGAAGCCTGGGCAATTTTTGGTATGCATATAATCACTCTTTTTGCATGTTGGTATCTGCTTCGTCAGTATTTTTTTCGAGAAAAAAGATTTTCCATTGATCTCTTAGGATTTGTTGGAAGTGGAGCACTGCTTCTTTTCTTTTTCTTTTATATCGTTACTTTTGTTTTTCCGTGGCTTCCTGGATTTCAATTCTATTCTCTTCGAGTTATTTATTTTTTACACTTTATTTCGTATCTCTTTGCAGCCCTGACGGTTGTTTCTGGAATGTTCTTTCTCAAAGAGCGCATGAGAATACATCTTTTCCCCCTTATTCTTTTCTTTGCTGTTATTATCTTAGGCTGGAGCGCTACTTCCTCTGGACAGTACTTTTTTAAGCGTTCCTACCTTAATCTCTATTACACCTCTGTGCGACTCAAGGATCTTCATAACCCCATAGGTCCTCCATCTTCCGAAGAAGCAGTTGGGCGCTATATTTTTCTTCATCCAGAACCATTCTTAGCGCCACCAGACTGGTACGGTTCTCCTGCTTATTTGCCTCACATGGCAAGTTTCAAGACTTTTGGATTTACCCTGAAAGGATTGGAGGAGTGGTATGAACGTATCAATGATGTGACGGGTGGAGAGCTGGAAAAAAGATATCAAGCGCAAAAAAAATCGGGAGTGTTTGCTCCTGTTTCTTTCCAATGGGGAGAGGTGTATCCTCGTTTAACGGAAGAGCAAGTAAAGAATCTAGCTAAGAAGTATCATTTCCGCCTCTTTGTTACCTATAGAGAGGAAATATATTCATTTCCCGTACTCACTGAAGATAATCGTTATCGGCTCTATCAAGTGACGCCGTAGCGTACTATTTCTTTAGGGCTTCAAGGAAGAGCGATTCGAGCTGCTCTCCTATTTTGTGAGGATGAAACTTTTCAGCGTAAAGCTTCAGAGATTCTTGAGAGTATTGATTGAGAAGCTCGGGTTCTGTCAGAAAACGTTTCAATGACTGGTACAAGAAGTTCTCTACTGGCTGGAACTTCCCTTCTTTTTGAAAGCGAAACAAATCAGCATAAAAAGCTTTCGGATTGTAGTATTTTCCAATGATTTCGTACGTTTCTCCATTATAGTCCTGAAGGGGATGGCCAGAGAAGACAAAACCATTCTTGTTATTGATAACCATCTCACTGGTGGCATATTGGTCTGTAATAATGAGGGGCATGCCATGTGCCAAGGCTTCGATGAGTACGAGTCCAAAGCCATCCCTATACGTGGGAAGGCAAAAAATATCATGATTTCGATACAGAGCCCGCATTTCTTCTCCACTCAGCGTCGCATCAAGCAAAGTGAGGCCAGGAGTGTTTTTTAAGATATCTAAATCAGCATCGCTAATGGTGCGAAACGGTGTGACCATGGTGAGAGTAACGTTGTTATATTCTTTGTGTAACTTTTCAAAAGCATGGAGCAATTCTTTCCCA
Organism: uncultured Bdellovibrionales bacterium; assembly: GCA_964471075.1. Classification (GTDB taxonomy): domain Bacteria; phylum Patescibacteriota; class Minisyncoccia; order Moranbacterales; family UBA1568; genus UBA1568. Next base: position 1,532 of record CAYYET010000009.1, on the reverse strand, counting down.
CCCTTCATATAAAAAAGCCCAACAAAAAGCGCTTTCAATGTGTCACCCCTTTGTTTTGGTGGGTGAGGAGTGTTTTCAACAAGTGGAACTGGATAGACAACGACAGACTTTTTTTCGAGTACAGATTTTATTTTTGGTGAAAAAGAAAGAGTGCTGAAGAAACTTTTCCGACTCGCTTCACTGAGAAACAGAATACGATGACAATTTTTTCTGGTAGCAAGGAAGGTGACAAGAAACCTGGCTATGGGATTACGGCTAATTCCTCGATCATAGCTAAAGAAAGACAGGCCCGTTTCCAGGTAGGGACAGTAAGGTTTATTGGTTATAAGAAGCGTGCCATAAGTAAACAGAAGATCGGCATTTTTCTCATACCGAATTCGAATATTAGGAACACCAAAAAAACGTCGTAATCTATACTGCCAACTTTTTGTTTTCTCCCGCTCTATTTCTTTTTCGTAGGTAGGAAGGATGTTATAGAGGGTACGAGTAGGAGGATGGGCGTCACTAAAGAACTCGCCATGAGGTAAGCATTTTCCCAGATTCAAAACGAATTGACGCAGAAAAGGCTGAAAAAGAGCAACCCGGTATTTCATACAGTCGTTTTCTTTCTGAAAATAAGGAGAATGGCATGACCTGCAAACGGAGCAAAAAGAGAAGAAAGCACATACGCTATGCCTTGAGCCCAAAAACTTTTGTTATTGTAAAGAGCTTGCAGAAGTGGCTTTAATGGACCGCTTTCATCCTTTAACCCTTTAAACCCATCGTATGGTTTTTTTAGTATGAGTTCAAAACCAAGAGATTCAAAATTACGAAGAACACTTTCTGCATTCAGGGCAAATTGATAAAAATGTTCTCTATCGAAATTATTTTCTTGATAGGCTGGATACATCGCCAAAGCCGCTTTCAAGCGTCTCAAGGGGGACATATAGGGAAAAGTAAGAAAAAGATAGCCATCAGTTTTTAGAACCCGAAACATTTCCTGAGCGATAGACTCATAGCCCTCAGGAAAGTGTTCAATGACTCCTAAGGACCAATATCCATGAAAAGTATTATCAGCAAATTCAAGGTGCCGTACATCACCTAAATGAAGTTGTAGTTCTGGTACGAGAGTAGAGACCTTCTCTATAACTTTTGGCGCAAAATCTATACCATGGGCATCATAACCACGGGTATGCAAGGAGTACACAAATTGACCTTTTCCGCACCCTCCTTCGAGGATTTTTGCCCCTGGCTTGAGATAACGTTTCGTAAAAGGATACACAAAGCGGTCTTTTGCTCCAGCGAGAACGCTCTTTTTTAATTTTTCATCTTCCCACTGGCGATCCCAGAATTCAGGAGTGGCTTTTTCTTCTATGTAGACTAGTCTTTTATTCTTTGCATCGTATAATCGCATAGATTTACAGTTTTCTTGCTATGAGAATACAGTTTAGGGTTAAGCTACGAAAAATAAGCTGATCAAGTTTTTTAGTCCCTGGCAACCCAGATTTTCCAAGAGTAAAACAGACCCAATCACAGAGAATTCCTAAAATATT
>CAYYET010000008.1:0-16187 GCA_964471075.1 uncultured Bdellovibrionales bacterium | reverse complement strand
TAGAGTAAACAAACTTTTATGGCAAAGGAAGTAAAAATTTTTTCTTGGAATGTTAATGGTATTCGAGCGGTTCATAAGAAAGGGCTATTCGTGCCTTTTGTGGAAAAGTATCAACCGGATATTTTGTGTCTTCAGGAAACCAAAGCTCTTCAGGGCCAAGCGGAAATTGATTTACCAGATTATGAAGAATATTGGAATTCAGCCGAACGCAAGGGTTATTCAGGTACAGCTATTTTTACCAAGAAAAAACCACTTACGGTTTTAAACGATTTTCCTGCTTCCATAGTCAAGAAGTTTCATCTTGAGCCAGATGGCTATGGCGATCCTTGTTCTGAAGGACGAGTGATTGCGCTAGAGTTTGATGACTTTTTTGTCGTCACTGTCTATACACCCAATGCCAAAGAAGATCTGAGTCGAGTACCGTTACGCTACAAACAATGGGACCCAGCTTTTCTTGCTTACTGTAAAGAATTAGAAAAAAAGAAGCCGGTTATTTTCTGTGGTGATTTAAATGTCGCTCATACCGAAGATGACTTGGCCAATCCAAAGGCCAATGTGGGGAAGCATGGGTTTACAGATGAAGAACGGGAAGGTTTTCAAAATTTTCTTAACGCTGGGTTTATTGATACCTTCCGTCTCTTTCATCAAGGAAATGGTTTCTATTCGTGGTGGTCGCATTTTGCCAAGGCACGCGAGCGTAATGTTGGTTGGCGGATTGATTATTTTTTGGTCAGCAAGAGTCTGAAATCACGAATCAAAGAAGCGGTTATTCTCCCTGAGGTATTAGGCTCCGATCATTGTCCTGTAGGAATTGTTCTGAAATAACATATGTATGACTCAGAAATTTTCTCAGTCTATTCCTTTGGCAGAACGTTTTCGTCCTAAGCAAGTCGAAGATTTTTTGGGTCAAGAAAAAGTTTTTGGTGAAGGTTCGTTTTTGCGTGAAGCCATCGCGGCGGATTTAATACCTTCCCTTATTTTTTGGGGACCTCCTGGGAGTGGAAAAACTACCCTTGCTTTACTTCTGGCTCAGGAAATTGAGGCAGAGTTTTTTCAGCTTTCCGCTGTAGGCAGTGGAGTAAAGGAGCTGCGCAGTATTATTGCCCAAGCAGAAGAAAACAAAAACCAAGGAAAACGCACGATTCTTTTTATTGATGAAATTCATCGTTGGAATAAATCACAGCAGGATAGTTTACTCCCTCATGTTGAACGAGGGACGATCATTTTGATTGGCGCCACTACAGAAAATCCGAGTTTTGAAGTAAATGCTGCTTTGTTATCTCGCACCAGAGTATTGGTCTTGGAAAAACATGATGAAGCAACACTCTTTACTCTCATGAAGCAGGCTCTTTTGCAGAGTAAAGAGTATTTTGGAAAAACGGTGACCGCTGATGACAGAGCTCTTTCTTTTATCGCTACCGTATCGGGTGGGGATGCTCGCACGGCGCTCAATACTCTGGAAGCGGCCGCTCTGAAAAAAAACCATATTGATACTCTGACCGTAGAAAACGTGGTGAAGCGTTCCCATATTTTGTATGACAAGGGCGGTGAGGAACACTATAATATTATTTCGGCTCTGCATAAATCTTTGCGAGGAGGGGATGCAGATGCGGGACTCTATTACCTGGCTCGTATGCTAGAAGCCGGAGAAGACCCGCTCTATGTAGCGCGCCGTCTCGTGCGTTTTGCTTCAGAAGATATTGGCCTCGCCAATTCTTTTGCCATGCCTCAGGCGGTAGCAGCGTTTCAGGCGTGTCAGATATTAGGAATGCCAGAATGCGAAGTACATCTCGCGCAAGCAGTGGTCTATCTGGCTACTTCAAAAAAATCCAATGCACTCTACGTGGCTTACGGCCAGGCCAAAGAAGATGTCAGAAACTATCCCAATGAACCAGTGCCACTTCATCTTCGTAATGCTCCTACTAAGCTGATGAAAGAGCTTGAGTATGGTAAAGGCTATAAATATACCCCTGATTACAAAACCAAAGAAGAAGCGATTCAGGAATATTTCCCCGCTCGCTTAAAAGGGAGAAAGTACTTAGAAATAAAGGGAAAAGAGTAGGATTCCTTGACAAGGAATGGGATCCGTGTTACCATCCTCAAGCAGCTTTGAAAGTCAGGGCTCAACTCGTGGACTCTGTAAAAGGAGTCCGTTACTTCCGAAAAGATTAGGAGATGTAGTTTGGTACAGGAACAAAAGAGTGCGAATCCCGAGGGATTTCACCCTGAAGTGCTGGAAGCTTTTCTCATCAAGGCGCAAGTGGTTTTTGAGGGCCAACAGGAACTCATCGAAGCTCTGCAGCACTTGATGCGCGAAGAATTCGACTTGGCGATTTGGTGGCTCAAGGTTGCTCGACGTAACACGTTGACAGCGATCGAACTTCTGGAGCAAGTGACCCGCCTGGTCTATTTTCCGATCTGCCCTCATATCCAACAAGGCTGATTCGGTCAACGAGGAGAAAGGAGTCGAAACAATCCCCGCTACGGCATCGTTCGTGGCGGGGATTCATATTTTTTGTTACAATTTTTGTGCATTGATTTTTATCTTATAGAGTATGTTACCGAAAAAAGGAACGCTAGCGAAAAACTTTACGCTGCCTGATCAACAAGGGAAGTTACATACACTCAAAGAGTATCGAGGAAAATGGGTAGTGCTCTATTTTTATCCCAAGGATGATACGCCAGGGTGCACCGTAGAAGCGTGCCAGTTTCGTGACAATTTTCCAAAATTCAAAAGAGGAAAAGCAGTAGTGTTAGGAGTGAGTGCTGATTCATCAAAGAAGCACACCAAGTTTGCTGAGAAGTACGATCTACCGTTTACTTTACTGGCTGACGAAGAAAAGAAAGTAGTGAATCTTTATAGTGTATGGGGGAAGAAGAAATTTATGGGTCGTGAGTATATGGGTATTTTTCGTACCTCGTTTCTTATTAATCCAGCAGGGAAAATCATGAAGGTGTATGAAGAGGTAAAACCGGATGGACACGCCGAAGCAGTACTGAAAGATATCAAGACTTTTAGCAGATAATCCACCAGAGTTTTTTAGAACTTAAAAAGTGGCTCATATGAGCCACTTTTTTGGTGGATAACTTTTTGTGTTGACGCGTGGTGAAGAAGTGGCGTAAAATGTGGAACAGATGCAAAAAAGTGGGTGAAAGTGGGGAATTTCACGCCACGCTTATTTCATCTTCACGACTTCTATGTTTATCGGTGAATACTCACATACCATTGATCCGAAGAAGCGCCTAGCGCTTCCTTCAAAGTTTCGTGGAGAGCTGGGAAATAAAGTGATCGTGACGCGAGGACTGGATAACTGCCTTTTTATTTATCCAGTCAAAGTTTGGGAGGAACTCGCAACCAAGTTGGGAACCCTTCCTGTAGGAGAAGCTGGCACACGTAGTTTCATTCGTGTCATGCTCGCCGGTGCCACTGATGTAGAGCTGGATAGTCAGGGACGTATTCTTCTTCCAGAGTATCTAAAAAATGATGGTGGACTTCGAAAAGAGGTAACGATTGTAGGACTCTTTAATCGTTTGGAAATCTGGGACAGTACTCGGTGGAAAAAATACAAAGGCATGGCAGAAAAAAATACCGGTAAGATTGCTGAAGATTTAGGAAAACTCGGCATTTACTAACAGAAAAACATGCAACACAAACACACAGCTCAAAAATGAAAAATGAATGTTAGCGAATTGATTTTTGATTCTTGGGCTGTATGACAAAGCATATTCCAGTGTTGTTCGAAGAAGTAAGAGAGCAGTTGCACCTTCAAAAAGGAATGGTAGTGGTGGATGCGACGTTTGGGGGCGGCAGCCATGCCAGCATGATGCTGGAAGCTGTGTTACCCAACGGCAGAGTGATTGCTTTGGATGCTGATAAGCAGGCACTGAGTCGTTTCGAAGAAAAGTTTCAGAGTGACCGTATGCTCGAGCAAGCCTCTAAGGAGGGGAGACTTGTCCTAGTGCACAGTAATTACGGAGCTCTGGAGGAAGTTTTGGAACGACTTGGTGTGAGCAAAGTCAATGGCATCCTGGCGGATCTCGGGTTTTCTTCTGACCAGATAGAAGAAGCCTCGCGTGGATTTAGTTTCCAAAAGGATGGACCGCTTGATATGCGGCTCAACCAAGAAGGGGGTCTCACGGCACGTGATATAGTCAACACTTTTTCCGAAAAGGAATTAGGTCAGATACTGCGTGTTTATGGTGATGAACCGGAATGGAAACTTCTGACACGTACCCTGATCGCTCATCGCCAAGAGAAGCCGATTACTACGACAAAAGAACTCGCTAGTGTGATCGAAGCTGCTTATCCGAAACGTCGCCGTGCCACCATGAATATCCATCCTGCCACCAAGACTTTTCAGGCGCTTCGGATTGCGGTCAATGATGAGTTTGCTCATCTTGAGAGTTTCTTGAGACAAGCCGTGAATTGTTTGGAAATAGGTAGCCGACTTGCCGTGATCACCTTTCATTCTGGTGAAGACCGGCGAGTAAAGGAGTTTTTCAAAAAACAAGCGACTGGCTGTATTTGTCCTCCTGACTTCCCAGTGTGTCGTTGCGGACAAGTTCCTACCATCAAGCTCATCACCAAAAAACCTATTGTTCCAGAAGAGAAAGAAGTTGCTCGTAATCCCCGCGCTCGCAGTGCCAAGCTTCGGGTGATCGAGAAGGTGTAGAGAAAAGCAGACAAAATAAATATACAATTTCATATGTCAGTTTCCCGGCGTAAAAAACCTATCAGCCTTTGGGGTCCCAAGGGCCACGCACGTACCGAACTTTCGGGTTCTGTACACCTGCTTCTGGTAGGGGTGCTTACGGCGCTCTTTGTTTCGGGAGGCTGCTATCTGTATTCGGTCAATCAAAACGCAGTTCAAGGCTATCACATGCGCACGTTGGAGAAAGAAATTGATGGTTTGAAAGAAAAGAATGCGGAACTCCGTATTACCGAAGCTGATTTACGATCACTTCATCGTATCGAAGAGACTTCGGCTCAAGAACTTGAGATGCAAAAACCAGATACGATAAAATACATAGAACAACATGGACCGGTAGCGATCCGCTAGGAGAAGGGCTTGCGGAGAGAGACCAGACGAATTATGCGAAACGCCCCTGCCTACCATCCCAAAAAGAAACACACAAACGGTTCAGGAAGTCTCTCCCGAGTGCGAGTCTTTTTTTTGTTTTTGCTTCTCATTGGGATGACAGTGATTTGCCGTCTTTTTTTCCTGCAAGTTTTTTCTCATGACAAATGGGTAGCCCTGGCTGAAAATCAGCACAATGCTTCACTGGAACTCTCTGCCGAACGAGGTGAGATTTACATGCATGATGGTGATGACGAGCGCTATCCTTTGGCTGTGAATCGTGAGTACGATACGGTCTTTGTGGTGCCAAAAGATGTCGAAGAAAAAGACAAAGTCGCTCTTGAGTTATCTCGTATTGTCGGCATGGATGCCGGAGAAATTCGAGATAAGCTTGATCGACCCAATGATCCTTTTGAAATTGTGAAAAAGAGATTGAGTGACGAAGAGGTATCTCGTATTCAAGAGCTTCATTTGAAGGGTATTGGACTATTACCGGAAAAGTATCGTTACTATCCAGCTGGGGAACTAGCTGCTCAGGTGGTAGGGTTTGCTAGTCTCGGAGAAAATAGTGGGGCTGGTGGTTATGGAGTAGAGGCCTCTCTGGATACCGAGTTGCGGGGAGAGACCGGAACGCTTTCTCAAGAAAAGGATGCTAGTGGCCGCTGGATTCCTCTTTCTGACCGTTCTATTGAGCACGCCGAAAATGGTGACAGTATCGTACTTACTTTGGATAGAGTCATTCAGTATGAAACAGAGAAGATCCTGAAAGACTCCGTCGAACGCTATGAGGCTGATCGCGCTACGGCTATTGTCATGGATCCTCATACTGGCAATATTCTGGCGATGGCTTCTGCTCCTCAGTTTGATCCGAACAACTACTCCAAAGAAGAGGACTATTCTGTCTTTTTGAATCAGGCAGTCAGTACGGCTTATGAGCCGGGATCGATTATGAAGCCTATTACTATGGCGATTGGCCTTGAGGAAGGAAAAGTTTCTCCGAATACAGAGTACGTAGATACTGGAGCTGTGACAGAGGCGGGATATACTATCCGTAATGCTGAGGGAAAAAGTTACGGTCGGAGCGATATGTACAAAGTGTTGGATCAGTCTATTAATACGGGAGTAATCTTCGTAGAGAAACTGGTTGGTAATCGGCTCTTTGGAGAATATTTACGCCGTTTTGGTTTCGGGGAACGAACAGGCATTGATCTGCCAGCAGAATTACCTGGTAATCTCAAGAATCTGCGCAATGAGCGCAGCACGATTAGTTTCTTTACTGCATCCTTTGGTCAAGGAGTGACAGCGACACCGATTCAGATGATTACGGCCTATGCTGCTCTGGCCAATGGAGGGCGGTTACTGGAACCGAACATTATTGATAAGGTGATTCGTCCTGATGGAACAGAGGAAAAACATGAACCGACCGAAGTCCGCCGGGTGATTAGCGAAGAAACCAGTAAGAATATAGGACAGATGCTTCGGAGCGTGGTTGTAAATGGTCATGGAAAGCGAGCGGATGTTCCAGGATACTTAGTAGGAGGAAAGACTGGTACGGCTCAAGTGGCCAAAACTGGTGCTAAAGGTTACGAAGAAGGTGTCAGTATTGGATCATTCGTGGGGTATGCGCCGATTAATGATCCAAAATTTGTGATTTTGATTAAACTCGACAATCCGAAAAATGTTGAATGGGCAGAATCGAGCGCCGCCCCGACTTTTGGTCAAATCATGAAATTCCTGCTAGAGTACGCCAAGATTAAACCGACCGAAAATATTCCAGAGAAATAGAAGCTATGAATAAACGAAAGTTTCTCGAAAAAATCCTGCGATTTATGGCTCAAGCGGTACTCAAAAAGTATCAGCCTTTGATTGTGGGTATTACGGGTTCTGTAGGAAAAAGCTCAGCGAAGGAGGCGGTAGCCTTGGCTCTTGGTGTAGCCTATATTGTACGGAAAACTGAAGGAAACTATAACAACGAAATTGGTATACCGCTGACGGTTATTGGTGCTAAAAGTGGTGGAAGTTCCCTCGTCCGTTGGCTGCGAGTGTTTGGGAAATGGCTGTGGATCATGATAGTTCCCGTACGTTATCCAGAAGTTTTGGTCTTAGAAATGGGTATTGATCATCCGGGTGATATGGATGCGCTTCTTCAGTTTGTGCCGGTTAAGATGGGTATTGTGACTGGGGTTTCTTCGAGTCACCTGGTGTACTTTGGCAGTCTCGCTAATATTGCTCGGGAAAAAGGGAAGTTGATTGCTGCGGTGCCTGATGATGGCTTAGCTATTATTAATGCCGATGATCAGCGGACACTTAAGATGCGAGAACGAACCAAGGCCAAAGTAATTACCTATGGATTTAGTGATGGAGCAGATATTCATGCTGATAATTTTGTGATGCATCGAGAGGCGAAGCGAGCCGAAGGATTGAGCCTCAAGGTTAATTTTGAAGGAACAACCGTACCACTGCGTCTGCCAAAAATTGTGGCACCGCATCATGTGCCAGCGGCTCTGGCGGCACTAGCTCTGGCGGTGGGACTCAAAATGAATGCCGTAGAAGTGGTTAATGCTTTGGAAAACTTTGAACCCCTTCCTGGGAGACTGCGTCTTTTGCCGGGTCGTGATAATACCTTTTTGTTGGATGATACGTACAATGCTTCGCCGACTTCCACGAAAGCAGCGCTTCAAGTGATGAGTGAGCTTATGGCGCCGCGCAAGATCGCTGTATTAGGTGATATGCTGGAATTAGGTCCGGACACTAAGGAAGAACATGCAGAGTTGTCGAAAACGATTCGTGAATCAGGAGTCCATGTGGTGGTAACGGTGGGAGAGCATATGCGTGCGCTTCACGAACGCTTACTTTCCGAAGGTTGGCCACGCAAGCAGGTACTTTGGCTTCCTGATCCGGTGTCAGCGGTAGATGCGCTCATGAATATTATTCGTTCCGATGACCTGCTTCTCATCAAAGGGTCACAAGGAATGCGTATGGAGCTTATTACCAAGCAACTTTTGGTTGATCCACGTACCGCCACTTCCTTTTTGTGTCGGCAGTCTGAAGATTGGCAGAAAAAACCATTTACGCCACCCGTAGAGTGGACCGAAAACTAATATACACATTCTCTTATGGATTTCTTTTCGATACTCTTGATCGTGATAGGGCTGATCCTTTTTGAAACCGTCTCGAGTATCGACAACGCGGTGATTAACGCTGAAGTACTTTCCACCATGGGTAAGCGGGCTCGCCGCTTCTTTATGACTTGGGGAATTTTTTTGGCGGTCTTTGTAGTTCGAGGACTTCTGCCGTGGCTGATTGTCTTTGTAACCATTCCAAGCCTAGGCTTTTTAGAGTCTTTCACAGCGACCTTCTCTAATGATCCCGCGGTGACGGAAGCTATTCGATCTTCAGCTCCTATTCTTCTCATGGGGGGCGGAATCTTTCTCCTCTTCTTGTTTCTTCATTGGCTCTTTTTGGAAGCGAAACGTTTTGGTTTGCGAGCAGAGTGCTTCTTTATGGAACAGGGAGTATGGTTCTATGCCGTGGTGTCGGTATTACTGACGAGTATTGTGTGGTTTGCGTTGAAGCTCAGTCCCATGCTGGCCTTTGGAGCAGTAGTGGGATCAACGGCTTTCTTTATTATTCATGGGTTTAGACAGCATGCCGAAGAAACGGAGCAGAAATTGTTAGGGAGTGGCATGTCTGACTTCAGCAAAATTATGTTTTTGGAAGTCATCGACATGAGTTTCTCTATTGATGGTGTACTGGGAGCCTTCGCCTTTACCCTCTCAGTGCCACTCATCCTGCTGGGCAATGGGATCGGCGCTATTTTAGTGCGCGAACTCACATCGGCTAACATCGAGAGGGTCAAAAAGTATGTGTACCTCAAAAATGGGGCCATGTATTCCATTCTCTGTCTCGGTCTTATCATGATTGCTGAGGGGTTTGGTATTCATGTACCCGAATGGCTCTCACCAGCACTAACTTTTGTGATTATTGGTTACTTCTTTCAAAAGTCACGACGAGAAATTCTCAAAGAAAGCATTGCGTGACGATAGAAAAAAGAGTAGTATGTCAGTGGAGGATGTCAGGGGTAGAGAGACTTCTTCTGAGAAGCAGTAATAAGCAGTAAATCCGTAGTCTTATGACTGACAATGCAATGAAGGATCGGGATTTTATCGAGTATGTCGTAAAAATGCTCGTTGATAATCCGGACGATGTGAAGGTGGAGAGAAAGATTGACGAAATGGGAGTGCTCATCACCCTGGATGTAAATCCGAAAGACATGGGCATGGTGATTGGTCGCGAAGGTATGACAGCTAAAGCGCTTCGTACTTTACTCCGTGTTATCGGAGCTCGCAACAATGCTCGAGTGAACCTGAAGATTAACGAACCGGAAGGTAGTGAACGTCCAGTACGCGAACACCGTGAAGAAGCAGCTCCTGCTGCCCCAGAAGAAAAGAAGACGCTGGATGACGTGATGAACGACATCCGGATCTAGTAAGAATCTCCCAGCCGCCTCTAGAGGCGGCTTTTGCTTTTCTCTAGGGGGTAAATTACAATAGAGAGGATATTATTGTAAGACTGGTATGCAAGTAGAAAAAACGGCTTTGGATGGAGTGGTGATTGTAACTCCGGATGTTTTTGCAGATGAGCGAGGCTCATTTATGGAGCTCTTTCAAGAAGAAAGATATCGAGAAGCACTTGGTCTCAAGGCGGATGAACATTTTGTTCAGGATAATTTTTCGGTTTCGAAAAAAGGAACACTGCGAGGCTTGCATTATCAGGCACCGCCAATGGCACAGGGGAAGCTCGTTTCTGTGCTTCGCGGGCGAGTGATTGATGTCGCCGTTGATATTCGTTTCGGATCACCAACCTTTGGAAGATATGTGATGGTAGAACTTTCGGGAGAGAACCATAAACAACTCTGGATTCCACAAGGTTTTGCGCATGGATTTTTTGTCCTAGAAAATGACACATTTTTTACCTACAAGTGTACCAATGTGTACTCGAAAGAACATGATCGTGGAGTGCTCTGGAATGATCCGAGTCTCAGTATTGATTGGGGAGAAGGAGAGCCAATTATTTCAGAAAAAGATCAAAAGCATCCATTGTTAAAAGATATTGCCAAGGAATTTTTCTTTAATGCATAAATTATGAAACTGCTCGTCACCGGAGGTGCTGGATTCATTGGGTCAAATTTTGTTCACCATACTTTGAACACTCATCCTGACTATGAGGTAGTGACGCTTGATGCGCTGACTTATGCCGGCAATCTAGAGAATTTGAAAGCCACTGAAAATAATCCGCGTCACCGTTTTGTGAAGGGAGATATTACTGACGAAAAGCTCCTAGATGAATTAGTAGCAGAGTGTGATATCGTGGTGCACTTTGCGGCAGAATCGCATGTCGATCGTTCGATCATGAATCCGGGAGCATTTGTAGAAACTAATGTTCATGGAACGTATGTGCTTTTGGAAGCAGCGCGAAAGCATAAGAAGCGTTTTCATCATGTATCGACAGATGAAGTTTTTGGGGCACTGACTCCCGATGAAAAACCGTTTGATGAACAAACAGCCTATGATCCACGCAGTCCCTATAGTGCCAGTAAAGCAGCAGCAGATCATCTGGTACGAGCCTACTTCCATACCTATGGTTTGCCAATTACCATTTCCAACTGTTCCAACAACTACGGACCCTATCATTTTCCGGAGAAGCTGATCCCTCTCGCTATTACCAATATCCTCGAAGGAAAGTCTGTTCCCGTGTATGGTGACGGACTGCAGGTGCGTGACTGGCTCTACGTCGAAGACCATTGCCGAGCTATTGATCTCATTCTTGAGAAGGGCAAGATCGGTGAAACGTACTGTATTGGAGGAAATGGCGAAAAGGAAAATATCTGGATTGTAAAGAAACTGCTTGAGCTTCTTGGGAAAGATGAAAGTAGTATTGAATATGTGAAAGATCGTCCGGGTCATGACCGTCGTTATGCGATCAACTTTGATAAAATTAAAAATGAACTTGGTTGGGAGCCGTCGGTCACGCTTGAGGAAGGTCTTGCCAAAACAGTTGAGTGGTTCCAGCAGAACGAAGCCTGGTGGAAAAATGTAAAATCAGGTGAGTATCAGAAGTATTACGAAGAACAGTACGGAAAATAGTATGAAATTTCTTTTGACTTCAGCTGGGGTGGTGAATCCTTCTATAGAAAAGGTGTTGATGGAGTTGGCTGGAAAGAAAGCGGGTGAAATTTCGGTGGCATTTATACCAACAGCAGCGAATATGGTGCCAGATGATAAAAGTTGGCTCGTAGAAAATTATAATGATTTCCTGAAGCTCAAATTAAAATCTTTTGATATTGTGGACATTGCAGCGGTACCGAAGGAAATCTGGCTGAAACGTTTTGAGGCGGCAGATATACTGTGTTTTGGTGGTGGGGATGAACAATACTTGGCGAAAGCAATGCGTGAGTCTGGTGTAGCTGACGCCCTGCCAGAACTCCTCAAGACAAGAGTATACATGGGTATTAGCGCGGGCAGTATGGTAGTGGGGAGGTTGCTTCCAAGCGAACTGACAAAGCAGCTTTGGCCAGAAGAGTCATTTACAGGAGATGATTCTGGTCTTGGTATACTTGATCTTTCTATTCTTCCACATCTTAATTCTGACTACTTTGCTCATTTGCGAACCCCACTTATTCAGTCGCTGGCTGATCATTTTTCTCAGACAGTATATGCTTTAGACGACAGTTCAACTTTGAAGATTATTGATAGCGATATCGAAGTGGTAAGTGAAGGTGAATTTCTGAAATTAGAGAAATAAACCTATGATTGAGAAAGAAAAATTAGAAGATAGTATCCACCTTCGAGCGATAAAGTATGGTCGTCAATATCCAAATGGTTTCATGTACGCAGATATTGAACATCACTACTCAAGAAGACGGGTGGAGTGGCAGATAGTCAAGAAGTTTTTGCATGATGCTTGGAATAATTACGATCAGGGCATAAGTCAGATTACCCCATTTGTTTTATTGGAAAAAATGGGAAATCTTAGTGCTGATAACTCTAAATATACCTTGAGTTATGAGGCTTACTTCAACTATCTTGATTACGAAGAGCTTCAACAAGCTAGATACAATGCTAGGGAAGCGCAGAGATCTTCTACAATAGCAATATGTATCGCGATTATGTCCATGATTATTTCAGGGGCCCTTTCTCTTTGGCAAATCAATAATCCAGTCTCATTAGATCAGGATCAGTACCAGGCTTTTATGAGAAGTATTCATGACAATCAACGTGGCTATTGTCATTTTCGATAAGTAAGAAGTAAGAATTGTTAAAGATTTTTTTACTAGAATATAGTAATGGAAAAGAAAAAAATACTCATACTCGGAAGTCTTGGGATGCTTGGGCAGGAACTGGTCCAAGTTTTTTCTCGTGATGAAAACTACGCTGTGACTGCTTGGGACAAAGATGATATTGATATCACTAATTTTCCGAAGTTAGAAGAAAAGATAGCAGAGCTTCATCCAGAAATCGTAATCAATGCGGCTGCCTATAATGCCGTCGATTTGTGCGAGACTGATGATACTGAATATGAGAAGGCGCTGCTCTTGAATCGAGATGTGCCAGAAACATTAGCTGATCTATCAAAGAAGTATCATTTTACCTTGGTCCATTATTCTACGGACTACGTTTTTGATGGAGCTTTGGAGGAAAATAAGGCCAAAACCGGCTGCTGTGGGGGCGGCTGCTGTGGCGCTTCCGCGTCCGGAGAAGTAGGGTATAATGAGAGTGCAGTTGCGAACCCACTTTCTCGGTATGGGGCCAGTAAATATGCCGGAGAACAAGCGGTACGAGGACATGCTCAGCAGTATTACGTGGTTCGTTTGTCCAAGCTTTTTGGAAAACCTGGGAGTTCCGTAGTAGCCAAAAAGAGCTTCTTTGAAGTGATGAAGGGGCTGGTGACTACCAAAGATGTGGTAGAAGCAGTGGATGATGAAAAAAGCTGCTTTACCTATGCGCCAGACTTGGCACAAGCGACCAAAGAATTGGTTGAGTCAGAAGATCCTTTTGGAACGTATCATTTGGTGAATGAAGGCAGCGCCACATGGTATGAAGCAGCACTTGCACTGTATCAGGAAGCAGGAATCAGTACGTCGCTTGCACCGGTACCGAGTGATCGTTTCCCGCGGCCAGCTCGACGGCCAAAATGTTCGACGCTTTTTAATACCAAACGACCGAAGCTTCGTCATTATACAGAAGCCCTAAAAGAATTTTTGAAAGAATCATAGCGCTTGTATGTTGTAAGATCCTTACTACGAAAGAAAAGAGAGTCTATTATTTTTTGTACTACCTATGTTGATTCATAAAGAGCTAAAAAAACACGATAAAGCTGTCTACGCTACTGTAGTAGGTGAGGAAAAGCGTCAGGAAGAAGGTTTGGAAATGATTGCTTCAGAAAACTATGTTTCTCAGGCGGTACTGGAAGCACTGGGAAGTGTCATGACGAATAAATATTCCGAAGGCTATCCAGGTCGTCGTTATTACGGAGGACAGGAGTTTACTGATGCTGTTGAGACCCTAGCTATTGAGCGAGCCAAAAAATTATTTGGAGCGGAACATGCCAATGTTCAGCCGCATTCTGGAGCACCAGCGAACCTGGCTGTGTATGCAGCACTTCTGGAACCTGGAGATACGGTATTGGGTATGGATCTCTCGCACGGGGGACACTTGACTCATGGTCATCCAGTAACCTTGCCTGCCAAAGTCTATCGCTTTGTGCGCTACAAAACGGAAAAGGACGGCACGATTGATTATAAGAAACTCGAAGCCCTGGCCAAGAAAGAGAAGCCAAAACTGATGCTCGCTGGTTTTTCTTCCTATACTCGTCAGATAGATTATGCAAAGTTTACCGCTATTGCCAAAAAGGTAAAGGCGATCTCCATGATGGACATGGCACATATTGCTGGTATGGTGGCAGGTAAGGCGTTACCGAATCCAGTACCGTACTTTGATGTCGTGACGGCCACGACTCACAAAACACTGCGTGGCCCACGTGGCGGCATGATTCTTTGTAAGAAGCCGTTTGCTCAAGCTATCGACAAAGCTATTTTTCCTGGTACCCAAGGAGGACCGCATATGCATGTGGTAGCCGCCAAGGCCGTAGCTTTTGGTGAAGCGCTCAAGCCAGAGTTTAAGAAATATGCCAAACAAATTCTCAAGAATGCTCAGGTCCTAGCCAAAGAAATGGAGAAGCGTGGCGCCAGACTCCTTTTTGGTGGCACGGAAAACCACATGATTGTGATGGATGTGGTGACCACGTATGGGGTAACCGGTAAGGAAGCAGAAAAACTGCTTGATGAGGTAGGGATCACGATTAATAAAAATATGATTCCTGATGATCCGCGCGGCCCAATGGATCCCAGTGGGGTGCGTATTGGAGTGCCGGCGCTGACGACGCGTGGTATGAAAGAAAAAGAAGTAAAGATAATTGCCGGTTGTATCGATGAGACGCTCCGTTCCGGAGGGAACAAAAAAGTCTTGCAGGATATCAAAAAGTCTGTTACAAAGCTCTGTAAGCAGTTTCCAGTGTATAAGTAACCTTATCTTATGAAAGGAATCATTCTTGCGGGGGGTACCGGGACAAGACTGTTGCCTCTGACCGCCGTGACGTCAAAGCAGCTCTTGCCTATCTATGATCGGCCGATGATCTTTTATCCCCTAAATACTCTCATCAAGGCGGGTATTAAGGATATTCTGATTATTGTGTCTCCTGAGCATTCTGGGAGCTTCCTCAATCTTTTAGGGTCGCTTTTCCGCAAGTTTGGAGTCAATCTTTCGTTCGTAGTGCAGAAGTCGCCTCGTGGTTTGGCTGAGGCCTATATTTTGGCCGAAGACTTTTTGGATGGCGAAGCCTCTACACTGGTGCTTGGGGATAATATCTTCGAAGATGACTTTACCGAAGCGATCAAAACCTTCGAGAAAGGTGGTCGAGTTTTTGCGAAAGAAGTCAGTGACCCAAAACGTTTTGGAGTAGTGGAATTTGGTGCGGATAATAAAGTATTATCGATTGAAGAAAAGCCAGAAACTCCAAAAAGTAGTTATGCGATTCCCGGAGTCTACATCTTTGACCGTCGGGCAGTAGAAGTGGCGAAAGAGCTCAATCCTTCAGCTCGTGGCGAAGTGGAGATTACCGATGTTCAAAAATTTTATCTTGATAAAGGCGAGCTGGATGTCCGAGTGATCAGTGGTGCCTGGTTTGATACCGGAACGCACGAATCGCTCTTTGAGGCGAGTACCTTTGCGCGGGAGAAAAAATTAGGTGAAAACATGCATCCCATGATCAATGAAGCTATTCAAGAGTTCAATACCGAGTTTAAGAAAATTGTTTCGCTCAAAAAATAATATGGTCACTATGTCGAATACCGCTCCTCGTAAGATTAAAAAAGCTATTTTTCCCGTGGCGGGTTTTGGAACTCGCTTTTTACCTGCTACCAAAGCACAACCCAAGGAAATGTTGCCCGTGGTTGATAAGCCGGTGGTACAGTATCTTGTCGAAGAAGCAGTAGCGGCAGGGATTGAAGAAATCATTTTTGTCACGGGTCGTGGTAAACGAGCTATCGAGGATCACTTCGATGTTTCCTATGAACTTGAGACGACCCTCGTTGAAAAGAACAAACATGATTTGCTCGAGACTGTACAGAAAATCTCTGGACTGGCTAAATTTTCCTATGTTCGACAACCAGTGCCGTTGGGAGACGGGCACGCCTTGCTCCAAGCCGCTCATCTGGTAGACGATGATGAATCAGTGCTCGTTATTTTTGGTGATTGTATTTACGATAGCGCCGTACCAGCGGCTAAACAGCTTATTGAGGCCTATGAAGAACATCAAGCACCAATTATTGGACTTTCTGAAGTAGCTTTGGAAGAAGTGTCAAAGTTTGGAGTGATCGGCGGTGAAGCTGTGGGAGAAAAAGACTGGAAGGTGACGCATATGGTAGAAAAGCCAAAACCTGAAGAAGCGCCGAGTCGGGCAGTGGCCGTAGGAAAATATGTCATTACTCGGGAAGTCTTTCAGACTTTGGCTTCGATGGAATCCGGAAAGTCAGGGGAAATTCGTTTAGCG